>NZ_JBHTSF010000008.1:0-114599 GCF_042795295.1 Streptomyces sp. NPDC056486 | reverse complement strand
CGGCGATTGAGGACGAACTCGGCGAAGCCGGTGATCAACGGCACGCAAAGCCCCGGCCCAGCTATCCACCCACCGCACTCAGCAGCGCGAAGGGTGCCGCTGCCGACCGTGACTCCCGTACGCACGCGTGCGGGTAAGGAACCGGCCCGGGATAGGACTCCCGCCCGTACCCCGCGATCACCTCCGGCAGCCGGTCGCCGCCACGGGACGCCGCCGCCACCAAACCCCGTGCCACCGCCCGCGCCTCGTCATGGAGGCCGTAGCGCGCGAGCCCCAGGGTGATGAGGGCGTTGTCGTGCGGCCACACCGAACCCCGGTGGTAGGAGAGCGGGTGGTACGCCGGCTGGCCGGAGGCGAGTGTGCGGACTCCCCAGCCCGAGAAGAAGTCCGGTTCCAGGAGGCGGCGGCCCACCGCCTCTCCGTACTCCTTGTCCAGGAGCCCCGACCACAGCAGATGCCCGGCATCCGACGCGAGCGCGTCGACCTGGTGGCCTTCGCCGTCAAGGGCGAGCGCGGGGAAGCCCTGCGCCGGCATCCAGAAGTCCCGCTGGAAGCGGTCCCGCAGGTCGGCCGCCGCCTGCGTGAGCAGGTCCGCGTACACCGTGTCGTCCCAGACCGTGCGCGCGAGCCACGCCGTACGGCCAAGGGCGTCGTACGCGTAGCCCTGCGCGCCCGCCGCCATCACCGGGCCCGTGGCGCGGCTGCCGTCGGCGGAACAGATCGCGCCGGGGGAGTCCTTCCAGTTCTGGTTGGCGAGGCCGCCCTCGTCCGCGCGGTAGACGAGGTAGCCGCGCGAGGTCAGCCCGCCGTGGTCGAGGATCCAGCCGACGGCGGCCCGCGCGTGCGGCTCAAGGCGGCGGGCCAGGGCCGTGTCACCGGTCTGCTCCGTGTACGCGCCGAGCAGGACGAGGAAGAGCGGTGTCGCGTCGACCGAGCCGTAGTAGCGCCCGTACGGCACCTGCCCGAAGTGCGCCAGCTCCCCGTGCCGCACCTCGTGCACGATCTTGCCGGGCTGGGCGACCGCCCCCTCGGTGGCCTCCGTCGCCTGGGCGGCGGCGAGCGCGGGGAGCGTCGCGGCGGCCAGGCGCGGCAGGTAGGGGAGGGTGAAGAGTGAGGTCAGGAGGGCGTCGCGGCCCAGGAGCGTCACGAACCAGGGGACTCCCGCCGCCGGGACCCTCAGCGCCTCGCCGTCCGGCCCTGACGCGGGCACCTGGAGTACGGCCAGGTCCGCGAGGCCCCGCTCGCACGCCGCCGCCAGCTCCGGCCAGTTGCCGGGGATCTCGATGCCCGATGCGAACTCGGCTTCCAGGGAGCTGAGTTGATCGGCCGCCGCTGCCGGGCCCGCCGGGACCTGGGGTGTCGGCGCCTCATGCGGATGCGCCGCGACACGCAGTGCCACCTCCGCGGTGCCGTGGGCGTCGAGGTCGAGGGTCCAGACGAGCCGCCGGGCTCCGGTCCCCGTCTCTTCGACCGCCTCCGGCGCGGGGTCCGCCGTCACGGTCGTACGGGAGCACCACTCACGGCGTCGGTAGGCGAACTCGATGCCCTTGATCGCCTCGCCCTCGTCACCGCCGATGACCTTGCGCGAGCGGACGGCGCCCGTCTTCGCGTACGTACGGTGGTCGGACCGCAGCTCGAACTGGTCGGTGAAGTCGGCGTCCACGGTCAGCGCGAGACGTACGGTCGTCGGCACCGGGCGGTTGCACGTGACGCGCAGCGACTCCACGAACGCGCCGTCCGTGACCGCCTGTTCGCGGAACAGCGTGCAGGAAGCGGGTTCCTGCCTGCCGCCGCGCGGAACGAGTACGCAGCGTGCGACGCCCGCGTCCGCGTCGGCGTCCGACACGGGTGCGAGGATCTCCGGGACGACCCCGTCGACCGTCAGCTGCCAGCGGCTCAGGTGCCGGGCGTCGCGCACGAACAGACCGCCCGGGGCCGTGCCGTCCCGCACTCCGCTGATGTCGCCACCCGGGCCGAGCGCCGCGAACGTACCGCCCCGCACGAGTGGTTGACGCTGATCAGTCATCCCTTAACCCCTCACTCGTCAGCGCCGCGCCGGGCCCGTCGGCGGGCCTCCCGTGCGGCTCATCGTCACGCCCGGCGGGATCGTCGAGCAGCAGATCCAGGGCGAGCGCGGCGCTCCAGCCGAAGCCGCGCGCACCGCAGCCCCGCCCCGTGTACGGGTCCACGTACTCCGCGAACCCGGACTCCCCGGCGACATCGAGCAGCGCACGCCGCAGGCCGTCCGCCCGCGCACGCTCGCCGTGCAGTCGAAGCCCCCGCTCAAGCAGCCAGTTGGTGTTGAACCACGCGGGCCCGCGCCAGTACCGCCGCGGGTCGAAGGCGCTCGCGGTGAGGTCGTAGCTCGGCACGAGCCGCGCGGGCCCGCCGAGGCCGAAGTGCGGTCCGCACGCGGTCCGTACGAGGGCGGTGGCGACGTGCTGCGGTAGCGCGGGCAGGATCAGCGGTACGAGGCCGCCGACCCCGCGCTCCGGCACCAGCTCCCCGTTCCCGTCACCTTTCTCGTCACCTTTCCCGTCACCTTTCGCGGAGCGCAGGTCGCGGCAGAGGAAGAGGCCGTCCGCCGGGTCCCACAGTCGCTCCACCAGGGTCCCGGTGAGCGCTCTTGCCCGGGATTCCCGCGCGTCGGAGACATCGTGCAGGCCCAACTCGGCCTCGATACGGGCCAGTGCGTGCTCGGAGGCGATCAGGAGCGCGTTGAACGAGGGGTCCTCGACGGCGAACTCGCCCGCCCCGTCGGCGTACCGACGATCGCGGTAGTCCGCGGCGAGCCGCACATACCTGCCGTAGTCGAGGTCGGTCGGTCGGTCCTCCGCGGCGCCGTGGTCCAGGTCGGCGCGGCGGTACGCGGCCGGGTCCGCCGGAGTCACACGGCTCAACGGGGCGTCCCAGCAGGGGCTGTTGTCCATGCCCTGCTCCCAGGGGTGGACGACGGAGGCGAGCCCCGCCCCGCCCGCGTCCCTCTGGCTCAGCAGATAGTGGTGCCAGGCGGCGAGCCGCGGGTGGGCGCGGGCCAGGAACGAGCGGGCGCGGGAGAGGGCGGGGTCGGCGCGGTGGACGAGCCACGCGGCGAGCGCGTGGACCGGCGGCTGCACGATGCCGGAGGTCTGCACGTCGCCGGGTGCCCCGGCCGTGCGCCCCGCCGTGGTGGAGCGCCAGAAGTCGGGGCTGGGAAAGTAGGCGTCCAGGGGGACGGACGGGTTGAACACGATGTGCGGTACGCGGCCGTCGTCCCACTGGGCGGAGAGCAGCGTCTCCAGCTCCAACTGCGCCCGTAAGGGGGAGAGATGACGCAGGCCGATCGCGATGAACGCGGAGTCCCAGGACCACTGGTGCGGGTAGAGCTGTCGCGATGGGACCGTCGACGTGCCCGTCCAGTTGGCCCACAGGACCTCGGCGGCACGCTCGCGCAGCGAGGCCGTCGTCGGCGTCGGCGTCGGCATCGGGGCACGGCGGGCGGCGGTCAGCTGAGCTGTGCTGCCCACGTTCGTACCGCCCACGTTCGTACTGCCCACGTCCATGTTTGTGCGGTCCACGTTCGTGCGGTCCACGCAGATCTCTCCGAGGGGTTCGACGCTCTGTCAGTTCGGTGTCATTCACCATAGAGTTACGTCTACTTAACACGCAAAACCCAATATGTAACGTGGAGTTGATGAGCGCAAGGGGAGAGTGGATGCCGGACAGTGGAGCGCGGGCAGAAGTGCATGCGGAAGCGCAGGCAGACGTGCGGGCGGCGGGGGGACGCGTGGGCGGGCAGCATGCCGGCGCCGGGGACCTGCTCCACCTGGTCCGCAGCGGACGGGCCACCACGCGCGGCGCCCTGCAGCAGGTCACCGGACTCTCCCGGGCCACGGTCGGCCAGCGCCTCGACCGGCTCTTCCGCGCGGGCTGGCTGCGGGAAGGCGCCGGCGGCCCTCCTGACAAGGCGGGCTCGCCGCTCGGCGGACGCCCCTCCATCCGCCTGGAGTTCGACGACGCCCACGCGGTAGTCCTCGCCGCCGACCTGGAGACCCGGCACGCCCGCACCGCCCTGCTCGGCCTCACCGGCGAGATCATCGCCGAGCACGCGGGACCTCTGTCGATCGAGGACGGCCCTGAGACGGTCCTCGCCGAACTGGGCGTCCGCTTCGCCGAGCTGCTGCGCAAGGCCGACCGCGCGCCCGCGTCGGTCTGCGGCATCGGGCTCGCCGTGCCGGGGCCCGTGGACAGCGAGACGGGCCGTGTCGTCCAGCCGCCGATCATGCCGGGCTGGGACGGGTACGACATAAGAGGCCGCCTGCGCCGCGCCTTCGCCGAACAGACGGGCGGCCCCGCCGACATCCCGGTTCTCGTCGACAACGACGCGAACCTCATGGCGTACGGCGAACAGCGTGTCTCCTACCCGGAGTGCTCGGCCTTCGCTCTGGTCAAGGTCTCCACCGGCATCGGCGCGGGCGTCGTCGTCGACGGCACGGTCTACCGGGGCATCGACGGCGGCGCGGGCGACATCGGCCACATCAGGGTGCTTGAGGGCGCGGGGAGCGCGGAGGGCGCACAGGGGGCTGGTGCGGCCGCCCTGTGCAAGTGCGGTTCCTACGGCTGCCTGGCCGCCGTGGCCAGTGGCCGTGCGGTGGCCCGCCGCCTGAGGGAGGCGGGCGTTCCCGCGGCCTCAGGGGCGGATGTGCGGGCGCTCCTGGAGGCGGGCAACCCCGAGGCCGTGGGCTTCGCGCGGGAGGCGGGGCGGCACGTCGGCGAGGTTCTGGCCACCGTTGTCACGCTCCTCAACCCCGGCGTTCTCATGATCGCCGGAGATCTGGCCGGAACACCGTTCCTCACCGGGGTGCGCGAACTGCTTTACCAGCGCGCCCTGCCCCGCTCCACCGCTCATCTGGAGGTCGTCACATCGCGCCTCGGTGAGCACGCGGCCCTCGTGGGTGCGGGAACGCTGGTGGTGGAGCACTTGTACGCCCCCCAGCGGGTGGAGGAGCGTCTTGCCGCGCTCGGCGTATGACGGGCGTGTGTCCATCTCGATCCGGAGTCCGGATGCTGACATCAGGCCGCTTCAAACGGCGTGATTCTCGCCACCCCTGATAGGGGTTGCGCTCAGATGAGCGGATCGAGGGCGACTGCACTTCTGGAAGGGGTGGCACTCAGTGCCACTGCTCGATCATTCATGAGGTGAACTCACATCTGAGTATAGCCCGCTCATGTGAGCAAATCGCCGAGTTTTCGGGGGTAGACCCTTCAAGAATTGAACGAATGATGTCGGGTTGGGCTACCGCCCAGTTACTTTCGATCTCCTGGCGGACGGGTGGTTACAGCCGCATGACGCACAAGTGGACGTACCCAGGTGCCTTCGATCTGGGTATGTTCCTCGCCGTCAGGGCAGCCACCGAGTCCTCGAGGAGTCGAGACCCGTGTCGGAAAACAAAGATCCCCACGTAGCGCACGTGGCGCACGTAGCGCAGAGCGATGCGAGCGATGCGGCCGTGAAGTTCGTTTACGACTTCACCGAGGGCAACAGGAACCTGAAGGACCTTCTCGGCGGGAAGGGCGCGAACCTCGCCGAGATGACCAACCTCGGGCTGCCCGTCCCTCCGGGCTTCACGATCACCACAGAGGCCTGCAAGACCTACCTCGCCAGCGGCGAGGAGCCGGTCGAACTGCGCGACGAGGTGAGTGCGCACCTCGACGCCCTCGAGAAGAAGATGGACAAGAAGCTCGGTCAGGCCAATGACCCGCTGCTCGTCTCGGTCCGCTCGGGTGCCAAGTTCTCGATGCCCGGGATGATGGACACCGTCCTGAACATCGGGCTCTCCGACAAGTCGGTGACGGGCCTCGCCAAGCAGTCCGGCGACGACCGTTTCGCGTGGGACTCCTACCGCCGCCTCATCCAGATGTTCGGCAAGACCGTCATGGACATCGACGGCGAGCTCTTCGAGGACGCCCTCGAAGCGGCCAAGGCGGCCAAGAAGGTCACGGTCGACACCGACCTCGAGGCCGGCGACCTGAAGAAGCTGGTCACGAAGTTCAAGAAGATCGTCAAGACCGAGGCCGGGCGCGACTTCCCGCAGGACCCGCGCGAGCAGATGGACCTCGCGATCCGCTCGGTCTTCGAGTCGTGGAACACCGACCGCGCCAAGCTCTACCGCCGCCAGGAGCGCATCCCCGGTGACCTGGGCACCGCGGTCAACATCTGTTCGATGGTCTTCGGCAACCTCGGCCCGGACTCCGGCACGGGCGTCGCGTTCACCCGCGACCCGGCCAGCGGCCACCAGGGCGTGTACGGCGACTACCTGCAGAACGCGCAGGGCGAGGACGTGGTGGCGGGCATCCGCAACACCGTCCCGCTCGCCGAGCTCGAGCAGATCGACAAGAAGTCGTACGACCAGCTCATGCAGATCATGGAGACCCTTGAGACGCACTACAAGGACCTCTGTGACATCGAGTTCACCGTCGAGCGCGGCCAGCTGTGGATGCTGCAGACCCGCGTCGGCAAGCGCACCGCCGGTGCCGCCTTCCGCATCGCGACGCAGCTCGTCGACCAGGGCCTGATCGACGAGGCCGAGGCGCTGCAGCGCGTCAACGGCGCCCAGCTCGCGCAGCTCATGTTTCCCCGCTTCGACGCGGAGGGAACCGAGGGCGGAAAGCTGACGCAGCTCGGTCGCGGCATCGCCGCGTCACCCGGTGCCGCGGTCGGCAAGGCGGTCTTCGACTCGTACACGGCCATCAAGTGGTCGCGTTCGGGCGAGAAGGTCATCCTCATCCGCCGTGAGACCAACCCCGACGACCTCGACGGCATGATCGCGGCCGAGGGCATCCTCACCTCCCGCGGCGGCAAGACCTCGCACGCCGCCGTCGTCGCCCGCGGCATGGGCAAGACGTGCGTCTGCGGTGCCGAGGAGATCGAGGTCGACACCAAGCGGCGGCGCCTGACCGCCGCCGGCGGTGTGATCGTCGAGGAGGGCGACGTCGTCTCCATCGACGGCTCGACGGGCAAGGTGTACCTGGGCGAGGTGCCCGTGGTCCCCTCGCCGGTCGTCGAGTACTTCGAGGGCCGGATGCACGCGGGTGCCGACGACGCCGACGAGCTGGTCGGCGCCGTGCACCGGATCATGGCGTACGCGGACCGGGTACGCCGCCTGCGGGTCCGCGCCAACGCGGACAACGCCGAGGACGCACTCCGTGCCCGCCGCTTCGGCGCCCAGGGCATCGGCCTGTGCCGCACCGAGCACATGTTCCTCGGTGAGCGCCGCGAGATGGTCGAGCGGCTGATCCTCGCCGACGCGGACGCGGAGCGCGAGGAGGCCCTCAAGGAGCTCCTGCCCCTGCAGAAGCGGGACTTCGTGGAGCTCTTCGAGGCGATGGACGGCCTCCCGGTGACGGTCCGTCTCCTCGACCCGCCGCTGCACGAGTTCCTCCCGGACATCACCGAGCTCTCCGTCCGGGTGGCCCTCGCCGAGTCCCGCAAGGACTCCAACGAGAACGACCTGCGCCTGCTCCAGGCGGTGCACCGCCTGCACGAGCAGAACCCGATGCTGGGCCTGCGCGGCGTACGCCTCGGCCTGGTCATCCCCGGCCTCTTCACCATGCAGGTGCGGGCCATCGCCGAGGCCGCGGCCCAGCGCAAGAACGCCAAGGGCGACCCGCGCGTGGAGATCATGATTCCGCTCGTCGGCACGGTCCAGGAGCTGGAGATCGTCCGCGAGGAGGCCGAGACGGTCATCGCGGAGGTCGAGGCGACGACCGGTGTGGCGCTGAAGCTGGCGCTCGGCACCATGATCGAGCTGCCGCGTGCCGCGCTCACCGCGGACCAGATCGCGGAGGCCGCCGAGTTCTTCTCCTTCGGCACGAACGACCTCACGCAGACGGTCTGGGGCTTCTCGCGCGACGACGTGGAGGCGAGCTTCTTCACGGCGTACCTGGAGAAGGGCATCTTCGGGGTCTCCCCCTTCGAGACGATCGACAAGGACGGCGTGGGCAAGCTGGTGAAGGACGCGGTCAAGGCCGGCCGCGCCACCCGCCCCGACCTGAAGCTCGGCGTCTGCGGCGAACACGGCGGCGACCCGGAGTCGGTGCACTTCTTCCACGAGGTGGGCCTGGACTACGTCTCCTGCTCCCCGTTCCGTATCCCGGTGGCCCGCCTGGAGGCGGGGCGCGCGGCGTCGGAGTCGGCGGGCAGCGACCACCGGTAGGTCTCCGGGCCTCCGGCAGAACTCCGGGGCCGACGCCGTGTCCCCGACCCTCACCGATGCGGCGTCGACTCCGGTTCACCAAGAAGGGGCAGTTCCCTGTGCGGGGGAGCTGCCCCTTCGGGCGTCACCGCTACCGACTCATTCCGTTCTCAGCTCGCGGCTATTGGCCCGGTTCTTCGCGATGTTCCGTGTCTTCTTGGCGTTGGCCGACTCGGCGACCAGGGCGAGCACCGACGGCGACATCGACCACTGGGCGAGGTGGCGTTGCATCCAGTCCGTGACCTCCGCCAACTCGGCCGGTGTCGGCAGGTGACCGTCCTCGACGGACAGGTGGAACAGCCAGTCGTGGATGCGACGGCGGATGAACTCGCGGAATGCCTCCACCTTGAGCTGATCGATCTCCGGCAGTAGTTCGTCCGACCACTGCCGGAACTCGGCAGGGTCGGTCGCCTGCATCGCGATGTCGGCCACGAGGGCGACCACCGCCCCCTTGGAGATCGACTCGAGGGGGTCCCGCAGGATCGTGGCCACCATCGCGCGGTCCCGGTCACGGCTCCCCGAGGAAGCGGCCACCGAGACAACGCGTCGATACGCGGACGCTCGCACGTGCTCGTCCGCGACGGCATCATCGACGTCCACGTCGAGGATGCCGGCCCCCGCCAGCAATCCGGCCACATCGGAATGCAATGTCAACGCTTCATCCCTTCCAGCCTTCCAGCAGGATGACGACTACAGGACGGTTCACCGATCTGATCATCCCTCGGTGAGACTGAACAACCCATTTCGGGCAAGCAGGAGGGGCTCTCTTCTCAGCTCAGGAAGCGCCTGCCGCCGGTGAGTACGAATTCGGGATGCGAGGGCTTTTCAACGAATACGGGCCGCACGCCACCACAGGAGGCGACGACCGCCGACGAGACAAAGAGGAATCCGTGTACAGGGAAAGTGGGCGCTCTGTGGCCCTATCGGACGGGGCCTCGACGGGAGTAACCTGTTGACATAGCCCGTGGATTAACCGCTTGCCGTCAGCGCGGCAGCGGCGTACAGGCGACCTCTTGGGCCCGGGGTGGGCCCCTCCGCCAGCGGCTGCGACCAGCGGGACTCTGCACCCGCCACATGGCACCGAACCGAGAGAAGCCGCTCCTTCAGGGATTCCCTTCCCTTTCGCTTCGCTCTTTCTCACCGGTGCACAGCATCCGGGGTTTCTTATGCGCGGCTATTTTGCCGACGATCTCCTGCTCATCGTCCCGACAAACGCCCCCAAGGGCGTGCGGCTGTTCGGAGAAGTTCTCGGGTCACACAAGGGCGCCCTGGTCCTTGCGCTGACCGCACAGTCCCGCGCCACACAGGAGATCACCGTCGACCTGACCGGCGTCCACTACATCGCCGACAGCGCCCTGGAGATTCTCGTGGCCCTCGCCAACCACCTGCCGTCACCCCAGCGTCTGGTCATCCGCGCCACCCCCGCGCTGGCGCTTCGGGAACGGTTTGCGGCACAGGGGTGGGACCACATCGAAATCCTGCAACTCATCGATGTCTGACAGGGCTCGGCGTACTGGATTGACCCCCCGCCTCGCTCGGGGTACCAGGCAGGGGGTCGCTCTCCGCCTGCCCGTACTCCGTGCCGGTACGCACAGATCACCCGGTCGGCGGAGGCCGGTCATATGGTCCGAGCGGCACGCCGCGGCCACCGGTAGAACTCCGGGCCGCTGCCAACCACACCCGGGGTGGCCACGAGTCCGCCCCTAGGGGGCAGTTCAGGGTCTTGCCGGATACCGGGCAGGGCGCGCGCGGACGATGCTCGAGACCTCGGACGAGGTGAGGGGCAGCTGCTGTGGTGGACAGTCATGCATGTCGTGCATCGGGTGAACGGCGCGGCCGCCGCTGGAGAGGCCGGTCGCGCCTTGCCTTGGGTGCGGTGCTGGCCGTAACGGTCAGTTTCGCGGGGGTGGAGATGGCGAGCGGGGCGCCGGCTCCAAGGGACGGCGGAGCGGCGGGTGAGGGGCAGGTTCTGCCGGGGCCCGTCGGGGCGGGTTCGCACATCGGGTGGAAGCCGTGCGAGGACGATGCCTCGGCGGAGTGCGGGGCACTTTCGCTGCCGGTGGACTGGGACAAGCCGGGCGGGAAGCGGTTCGATCTCCAGCTCGCCCGGCGCACGGCCACTGACCCCGGCGCGCGGGTCGGCTCCATGGTGTTCGGGCCCGGCGGACCCGGGGATTCGGGCGTGGACCGGATCGTGGGCAAGGGCAACATGGGCCGCTTCAGCGACAACCTCCGCAGCCGGTTCGACATCGTCAGTTTCGATCCGCGCGGCGTGGGGCTCAGCAACCCGATCCGTTGCTCGCAAGAGCTCCTGGACAGGCGCCCGTCGCCGGTCATGAAGAGCCAGGCCGAGTTCGACGCCACGGTGAAGTACAACCGTGTTCTGCGAGAGGACTGCAGGAAGAACACCGAGAACGGACTCTTCGACCACGTCGACACCCTCAGCATGGTGAAGGACATCGACGCCGTGCGGGCAGCTCTCGGCGAGAAGTCCCTCACGTTCCACGGCAGTTCGTACGGCACGCTGCTCGGCGAGCAGTACGCGGAGCAGTATCCGAAGCGGGTCCGCGCCCTGGTCCTGGAGTCTGTGGTGGACCACAGCCTGGGCACGAGGGACTTCCTCTCCACGCAGGCCGCCACGCTCCAGGACTCCTTCGACGAGTTCGTGGCGTGGTGCGAACGGACCAAGAGCTGTGCCCTGCACGGCTCGGACGTGCGAGCACGCTGGTCGGGACTGCTGGACCGCGCCGAGCGGGGGGAACTGTCGGACAAGGGCACGGCGCTCACCCCGTTCGACCTCAACGTCGTGGTGATGAAGCGGCTGTACGGCCCCGAGTGGACGAGGCTGGGTGCGTACCTGCGCGGCCTCGAGGAGAGCAAGCCGGAGACGCGGCAAGCGACCGGAACGACCGGAACAACTGACGACAGCCACAGCCCTGAACTCGCGCTCGGGGCGAACCCGTTCGAGATCTTCTGCCAGGACTGGAGCCTGCCAGTCGGCGGCTACCGAGGGTACGCACAGGAGTTGCGCCGCGTGGGCAGGATCGCCCCCGACATGAAGTACCCCCGCGCCCTGATATCCGTCTCGGCCTGTCTGGGCGCGCCGGAGCCGGACAACCCGCAACACCGGCTGAAGGTGCGGAACAGCAGGACCGTCCTGCTCACCAACTCGGTCCACGATCCGGCCGCCGGCTACAACTGGGCCACCAACGTGGCCGAGCAACTCGGCCGCAGCGCGGTCCTGCACACCTACGAGGGCTGGGGCCACGGCACGTACAGCAGCAGCCCCTGCGCACAGGACACGATCGACGCCTATCTGATATCGCTGAAGGTCCCGCATCGCGGCGCGAGTTGCCCCGCGGTCGAGCCGGTCGAGCCGGTCGAGCCGCTCGGGTGAGGTAGGGGCTATGCCCGCCGCAGATCGGCATGCACCGGGCTGTGGTCCGAGTACTCGGAGGGATGCACGCCGTGCTCGAGCGGGACGAAGCCTCGCAGGAAGATGTAGTCGAACTTGCTCTGCCAGTCGGTCGTCGGCTCGCAGATGCCGATGGCCGAGGGGCCGCACTCGGGGTCCGCGTCCGCGGCCAGGCCCCACATCCCGGTGAGTTCGGAGGCATCCGGCGTCGCGTTGAAGTCGCCGAGCACGATCGTGCGGTCGTGTTGGGCGACCTCCGCCGCGAGTACGCGGGTCTGCTTCGCCCGGACTGCTTCCTGCTGCCGTTGGGCCAGGTGCGTGTTGAAGACCCGGACAGGCCGGCCGTCCACTTGGGTGGTGACCGCCATGTACCCGCGGTCCTCGGATCCGCCGTCGGGGTATTCCACGTTCACGTGGCCCGTCATCGGTGCCGCCGAGAGGATCGCCTGGCCAAAGCCTCCCGGGCTCCACGGCATGCCCCCGCAGCGGCCCCAGTTGTGCAGAACCGAGCCGTACTCGACGTGGTAGACCAACCCGTACAGGTACTCCAGGTGATCCCGGATCCTCTCGACGTCACGCACGCACGCCTCTTGCAGGCCGACGACCTGGGGCGCGTACGTGGCGATCTCCGCCGCCCGGCCTGCGTTGAACCCGCTGGCGTTGCAGGGATTGCAGATGTTCCACGTCATGACCCGGTTCGGCACGACATCTTTGGGGGCGTCGGCCGGCAGCGGCTTGGCGACGGGGACACCGTCCGGTGCGCTGGGTCCCACGAGCGCCACGCAGGCCACGATCATGGCGCCCGCAAGCCATCTCACGCCTGTTCCGCTCACCATCGCCTCCTCGAAGTGGAGACACACGGTGGCATCGGATGAGGTCTCCCCGCACGAGGTTATGGGATGGGCCGTCTGCGGCACGTGAGGGCCTGGATCTCACTGCGCCCGAACGCGAACTGTCGCTTCCACGTGGCTTCTTGTAGGTGCGTAGCTTCTTGTGCGTGCGCTTCGGTGCCGACTGCGGCGGCCCGCTACCGGGTCGCCGCAGCTGTGGGGTCGTAGCAGATGTGGTCGATCAGCCGGTCCGGCGGAACGAGTCGACCGGGCCGCCCCATCCGCCCTTGGGGCCTTCCCAGTTGATGGCGAGAGCGTCGTTCTTCGTGTCCTTCAGGGTCAGGTGACCGAGGCCGCGTCCGCCATCGGTGTTGCCCTTGCAGGAGGAGAAGGTCAGCGACGGCGCTTCCTCGCCGTCCTGCGTGCCCGGCTTGAGGGAGCCCTCGCAGGCGAGTTCGCTGCCCTTGGCGGTGACGTGCCCGTCCTTGACGGTCAGGGTCTCGAAGTCGGTCTTGCTCAAGATCGTCTTCCATGAGCCGGTCGCCCGCTCGATCACCGTGCTCCTGCTGTCCGCGGGAGCCTTCTCGTCGCGCTGTGGACCGGCGTGGGTACCGCGGTCGGGCTTGTCCGGCTTGTCATCGTCAGTTCCACAGCCACTGAGCACCGTCCCCGCCAGAATCACGGCGCCCACCAGGCAAGCCTTACGCACTTCTGCTCCTCTGCTCATCTATCTGGACATGCCAACTTAGCAGCGGGGCTGACAGGTACCGCGGGTCGTCTGGGTTTGTCGGAGCGGTCCTGTGTGGCATCGGGCGTGACGGCGAGAGATGCGCTGGGTTTGGGCTTTAGTCTCCGATCCGGGTGTGGGTCCCGAGATGGCATCGTGCGGCTGCGGACCTCTCGACGGACGGTCGGCCAGGACCTCTGGGAGACCGGATGGCTGTACCGGATCGCGGCATGAGTGGGCCCCTGGAAATGCGGGTGCGTGGGGAGGTGTCATTCCTGGAAGATGCACGGCGTGACTCCTGCGACTGACAGAGCCCTGCCGCCGCCGTCCGCCCTGAAGGCGTTCCACGTCACAGGAGAGCCTGAGCCGCTTGACGGAGGCCAGGGGCAGAGCGTTCGGGTAGGCGATGCCGTGCTGAAACCAGCCGGTGACAACTCGGACGTGGAGTGGACCGCGAGGCTGATGGACGGTCTGCAGGACCGGCGGGACTTTCGGGTTCCGCGATTTCTGCGCTCCGTGGATGGCGATTACGTCGTCGAGGGATGGGAAGCGACCCGATTCCTTACGGGCGAGCCGGGGCCTGTCGGCAGATGCCGGCTTCCGGCTTCGGGCTTCGGGCTTTGTGGTGCGCGGTCAGGTCAGTCCTCGCTGGGTCGGCCTCGCCCTGCCGTGAGGCGGAAACGCAGGCGGCAGATGACCGCGTCCGTGTCCCGGCGGACGGCGCGTGCGAGGACCGAACCGCGCTGGTTCTGGAGCAGGCGCTGCCAGACGTGGGCCGGCTCCACCTCGGGGATGAGGACCGTGACACGGGTGGTGGGGTGGTACGTGTAGATCTTCCGTACGTACGCCGACACCGGACGCCCGACCGTACGCGTCAGGGAGGGCAGCTCCACCAGGTCGACGCCCGGGTTCCACAGCTCCCAGTCGCGGCGCAGCGTCTCCGACGCGCGCCGGTCCTCGGGGTCGGGGTGGGTGACCGTGACCGCGCGCACCTCGTCGCCGAGCGACACCGCGGCGTTCAGGGCCTCGCCGGTGAGGCGCGAGAGGTTCGATACGGGGACGATGATCAGGGAGTGGTCGCGGTGCGGGGGCTCCGGGACACGGCCGAGGCCCAGGTCCTCGCCGATGCGGCGGTAGGCGCGGTGCACGGCCTCGAAGCAGAGCACGATCGCGGGCAGCGCGAGCACGATCAGCCAGGCTCCCTCGGTGAACTTGGTGGCCGTGACGACCACCGCCGAGACGCCGGTCAGTACCGCGCCCAAGCCGTTGAGCAGGGCCTTCGCGGGCCTGCCCGCGGCGCGCCAGTGGAGCACCATCCCGGTCTGGCAGAGCGTGAAGCCGATGAAGACGCCGATCGCGAAGAGCGGCACGAGCGTGTTGGTGTCGCCGCCGGAGAAGACGAGCAGCCCTGCCGATACGGCGGCGAGGGCGAGGACGCCGTGCCGGTGTACCTGGCGGTCGGCCTTCAGGGCGAAGACGTGCGGGAGGTAGTTGTCCCGGGCGAGCAGGCTCATCAGGACCGGCAGACCGCCGAAGGACGTGTTGGCGGAGAGGGCGAGCAGGATCATCGTCGCGAACTGCACCACGTAGAAAGCCCAGTTGTGGCCGAGTGACGCGTCCGCGAGCTGAGCGAGGACCGTGACGCCCTCGACCGGCTGGAGCCCGAAGCGGGAGATCAGCACGGACAGGCCGATCAGCATCACCCCGAGCAGCGCGCCGAGCGCGACCTCCGCATGCTGGGCGCGTCTGACGCGCGGGGTGCGGAAGGACGGCACGGCGTTGGCGATGGCCTCGACGCCGGTGAGGGCGGAGCAGCCCGACGCGAACGCCTTCAGGAGGAGCAGGGCGCCGACGGTCGTGGCGTTGTCGGCGAGGGCCGATGCCTGGCCGTCGGCGGCTGCCGTGCTGACCGGCCCTTCGCGGAACAGGCCGACCGCGATCATGGTCAGGATCGCTCCGACGAACACGGCGGTCGGGGCGATGAAGACGCGCGCCGAGTCGACGATTCCGCGCAGGTTGACGGCCGTGACGGCGGCGAGGACGGCCAGGCATATCCATACCCGGTCGCCGTACAGCTCCGGGAAGGCTGAGGTGAGTGCCGCGACGCCCGCGGTGACGGCGACGGCGACGTTCAGGACGTAGTCGAGGACCAGCGAGGCGGCGGCGACCAGGCCCGCCCGGCGGCCCAGGTGGGTCTTGGCGGCGGCGTAACTGCCGCCGCCGTCGGGGAAGGCGGCGATCACCTGCCGGTAGGAGGCGACGAGCACGGCGAGCAGTGCGGCGATCGCCAGCGTCACGGGGAGGGTGAAGCCGAGCCCGTAGCCGCCTGCCGCCGCGAGGACCAGGACGATGGCCTCGGGTCCGTAGGCGACGGAGGCCATCGCGTCCAGGGAGAGGGCGGCGAGGCCCTGGAGAGCGGTCAGCCGGTGGCGGTCTTCAGGGGGTGCCGTGGCATCGGGCCCGACATGTGAGGGCGGGGCGGCCGAGGTCTCGGAGACGGTGGTCATGGGCGGGCCCCTCCAGGCGGGTTCGTTCACTTGAGCGATGCCCAGCGTGGGTGGGGTCCGGGCGCGCCGCGCGCCGTTTTGGCGGCTCCTTGGCGCGTACGGGCTGGATCTTCACGCCTCTTTGACGTGAGGCGTCAGCGGTACGTCAACGCTGATGACTCGGCGGGAAGTCCGTCCTACGGTGCCGCACATGCGACATGACAGGGGCGGGGATGTGCGGTGCGGGGCAGGCGTGGTTTCCGACCGGCGCTGGGCGGCCGATGTGCGGGCCGCCGCCTTCTGCGCCCTCGCGCTCTTCGTGCTGGTCGACCTCATCGACTGGGCGAACGGCACGCTGGACGCGCTGCGCGGCGGGCTGTGGGCGGGGCTTTCGGGGCTGCTCCATCTGATCCTGCATCCGGTGCGGGTGACGGCGGGGCCGGGGTGGCTCGCTGTGCGGGGGCTGCTGCGGCACCGGCACGTCTGTACGGGGCTGTTGACCGCCGTGCGGTACAGCGAAGGGGCGGGTTCCGCGGCGCGGCTCGTGCTGTGTGACTCGCTCGGGAATCGGGTGGAGGTCGATCGACAGGTGCTCGCGGAGAATCCGCTGTTGTTGCATCTGCTGGATGCGGGGGCGCGGGACGCACGTGCGCGTGGGCTGCTGCGGACCGGGGGCGAGGTGCTTGGGCGTCTCTCGGCTCGGCTTGACGGGGATGCGGCGCGAGGGGTCTTTGAGGCGTCGGGGTTGCGGTAGGGGCCGGGTGCGGGTCGGGTCGGGTCCCTGCGGGGCTCTCCCCAAGCTCGCCCCTTCCCGGAACTGGGGCTCCGCCCCAGACCCCCACGTGGCCCGGCCGATCACCGGCTCCGCCGAGTTCGTCCTCAGACGCCGGACGGGCTGGGGTTCTCCCGTCAACCTGTTCGTCCTCAGACGCCGGACGGACTGAAGGGTTCCCCCGTCAACCTCTCCGACGCCGCCCAGAGCCGTTCCCCCGCCGCATCGTTGAGGGTCCACTTCGCCCGCCAGGACTTCCCCGTCGCCCCCTGCCAGCCCAGAACACGCGGCCCGGTGAAGGAGTCCGGGCGGACGCCCGGCGCCGTGGCCGCGTACAGCGACGGCAGCGCGCCCGCCGCCGCGGACTGGGCCACGACGCGGTTGCCCAGCCACATCACGCGTTCGGCGATCTTGCGGCCCTCCATCTTGGGCGCGGCGCCCTGGAGGTTCGTCTCCGCGTAGCCGGGGTGGGCCGCCGCGGCCACGACGTCGGAGCCGTTTGCCGCCAGGCGCCGCGCCAGCTCGTGGGTGAAGAGCAGATTCGCCGTCTTGGAGCGGCCGTAGGCGATCCAACGGCGGTAATTCCGCTCGCTGTTGAGGTCATTGATGTCGATGTTCGACAGGGCGTGGAACCCGCTCGACACCGTGACGATCCGCGCCCCCGGCGTCCGCAGAAGCCGGGGCAGCAGGAGCCCGGTGAGCACGAAGTGGCCCAGGTGGTTGACGCCGAACTGCGTCTCGAAGCCGTCCGCCGTCTGCCGGTAGGGCAGCGCCATCACGCCCGCGTTGTTGACGAGGAGATCGAGACCGTCACTCCGGCCGCCGTCATCACTGTCGTACGATGCCGCGAAATCCCGCACCGAGCTCAGGTCGCCGAGGTCGAGGCGCCTGAACTCCACCTCGGCGGAAGGGACTTCGGAACGCAGTTGTTCCAGCGCCCGCGTCCCCCGTTCCTCGCTGCGGCAGGCAAGCACCACCTGTGCGCCACGACGGGCGAGCTCGCGTGCGGTGACATAGCCGATGCCGCTGTTGGCGCCGGTGACCACGGCCGTGCGGCCGCTCTGGTCGGGGATGTCGCTCGCGTTCCAGCCCGTCATGACACAGCTCCCTCGGCTTCGGTGCACTCCTGCTGTTGCCCGTTGCTACCCGAGAGTAGGCGGTGCGAGCCCGGGAGGGAGGGCGTCAGGCCGCGGCGCCCCCGTCGATCACCAGATCCGCGCCGACCACCGACGCCGACTCGTCCGACGCGAGGTAGAGCACGGCGGCCGCGACCTCCTCGGTCGTCGAGACGCGGCCGAGCGGTGTCCCACTCTTCATCCGCTCGGCGCGCCCGGCCTCGCTCTCGCCGGTGAGGAGCGACATGCTCGTGTCCGACGCACCCGGGCTGACGGCGTTGATTCGTACCCCGTCCTGGATGTGCTCGGCCGCGGCGCCCCTGGTGAGCGCGGAGACGGCGGCCTTCGTGGTGGCGTAGCCGGTGGCATTGGCGATGCGGCTGTGGGCGCCCCGGTTGGAGGCGATGTTGACGATCGCCCCGCCACCCGGCTGCGCACGCATCTGCTTCACCTCGGCCTGGAGGGCGAGCAGTACGCCGGTGACGTTGATGTCGAGCATCGTCCGCCAGTCCTCCTCGGGCAGCTCCGCGACCGGCTGCCCGGCGCGCAGGATGCCCGCGTTGTTGACGGCCACGTCCAGGGAGCCGAACCGCTCGACGGTGGCCTCGACGAGCGCCGCGAGGTCGGCTGAGCGTGAGACGTCGGCGGCGACGGCCACCGCAGTGCCGCCGGTCTCCTCGATGAGCCCCACAGTCTCCTTGAGCGTGCCTTCGGTGCGCCCGGCGACCACGACGTTCGCGCCCTCGGCGGCGAAGGCGAGCGCTATGGCGCGGCCGAGTCCGGAGCCGCCGCCGGTGACGAGGGCCGTGCGGCCGGCGAAACGGGTGCGCGGTGCTGAGGCTGATGAAGTCATGACAGAGCTCTTTTCTTGAACGATCGGTTCAGTATGAGGGCGTGGAAAAGGAAGGGCTGAGGGGTGGGGCAAGGATTCAGTCGAGCAGGGTCAGTGCCTGCTCTGTCGCGTCCCGCAGTCGCGCGCCGTCCTTCGACGCCTTCCCGATCACGCGCAGCCCCTGCATCAGGGTCAGCAGCATGCGGGCGAGGGCGAGCGGATCCCGGTCCTGCGGGAGCTCGCCCTGTGCCTGGGCGCGGACGAGCGCGGAGTGAAGGAGCGTCTCCATGTGTTCCCAGCTGCGCTCGACGCGGCGGGCGGCAGGCTCGTCGTGAGGGCCCAGTTCGGCTGCCGTGTTGGTGATGAAACAGCCGTTCAGGCGCCTGTCCTCGGAGGCTGCCTCGCTTCCGAAGCGGCGTACCACCGCGCGGACGGCGGGCAACGCGGGGCCGGGCTGCGAGAGCTCGGCGAGCAGGAGCGGGTTCTGGAAGTCGGCGTACCGCTCCAGTGCCTTCAGGTACAGCTCGTGCTTGTTGCCGAACGTCGCGTAGATGCTGGCGCGTCCGATGCCGAGAGCCTCGACGAGGTCCGCGATGGACGTCGCCTCGTAGCCGCGCCGCCAGAACAGCTCTAGGGCCGACTGGAGCGCGGCGTCCGGATCGAATTCCTTGGTCCTGGCCACGAGGAGAGATTAAGCAATACTGGAACGGTCGGTCAAGTAGTCGGGCTGCCTGGTCAGGCGAGTCGGACCGCGTGCGTCTCCACCGTCACCGAATCGTCGTCCAGGCACCGCCCCGTCTCCAGGTCGAACCGCTGCTTAAGGAGCGGTGACGCGACGAACGGCCGGCCGGCCGCCGCGCCGAGCAGGCCGCGCGAGAGCACCGCCGCACCCGTGAACGGGTCGCGGTTGTCGATCGCGTACGCGCGTCCCGTGCGGTCGATGAAGAGTGCGGCCTGGCGGCCGTCGGGGAGCAGCGCGGCGATGCCGCGTCCCGGCTGGAGGAGTGTGCGGTCGCACACCTCGAACCAGTCGTCGTCCAGGCGGAGTTGAACGCTCGTCCGGGCCATCTGGGCCATCTGGGTCGTCTGAGTCATCTGGGTCATCGGGATGCAGCACCTTCCAGGTCGCGGGGGCGGGAGCCGATGGTGAGGAGGGGCAGGTCCGGCTTGATCTGGTCCCGTTCCGGGACGAAGCTCACGGTCGGGTCCGGGACGTCCGGCGCGTTCACGAAGGACACGAACCGGGCGAGACGCTCGGGGTCGTTGATGGTCTCCGACCACTCGTCGCGGTAGTTCGCGACATGGTCGGCCATCAGGGCCTCCAGCTCGGAGCAGAGGCCGAGCGAGTCGTGGACGACCACGTCACGCACGTGGTCGAGGCCGCCCTCGATCCGCTCGAGCCAGGTCGATGTGCGCTCCAGGCGGTCGGCCGTACGGATGTAGAACATCAGGAACCGGTCGATGAGGCGGACCAGTTCGGCGTCGGACAAGTCCTGCGCGAGCAGGTCCGCGTGGCGCGGGGTCGCGCCACCGTTGCCGCCCACGTACAGGTTCCAGCCGCTCGACGTGGCGATCACGCCGAAGTCCTTCGACTGGGCCTCCGCGCACTCGCGGGCGCAGCCGGAGACGGCCGACTTCAGCTTGTGCGGGGAGCGCAGGCCCCGGTAGCGCAGCTCCAGGTCGATCGCCATCCGGACCGAGTCCTGTACGCCGTAGCGGCACCAGGTCTGCCCGACGCACGACTTCACCGTCCGCAGTGACTTCCCGTACGCGTGGCCCGACTCGAAGCCCGCGTCGACCAACCGTGTCCAGATCAGCGGCAGTTGATCGACGCGCGCGCCGAACATGTCGATGCGCTGGCCGCCGGTGATTTTGGTGTAGAGCCCGAAGTCCCGTGCCACCTCGCCGATCACGATCAGCTTCTCCGGGGTGATCTCGCCGCCGGGGATGCGGGGCACGATCGAATAGGAGCCGTTCTTCTGGAGGTTGGCGAGGAAGTGGTCGTTGGTGTCCTGGAGGGAGGCCTGCTCGCCTTCGAGTACGTAGCCGTCGGCGCCGATCGTCGGGGCGAGCGAGGCGATGATCGACCCGACCGTCGGCTTGCAGGTCTCGCAGCCCTCGGTGCCGCGCGCGGACTCGCGGCCGTGGGTGTCGAGGAGTCGCCGGTAGGAGGTGATGCCCAGGGTGCGGACGATCTCGTACAGCTCCTGGCGCGTCTGGCCGAAGCAGCCGCACAGGCCCTTGTCGACCTCGACGCCCGCCGCCTCGAGCTCGTCGTTGACCAGCTGGCCGAGCACCTTCACGCAACTGCCGCAGCCCGTACCGGCCTTGGTGCACTTCTTGACCTCGGGCACAGTGGTGCAGCTGTGCTCGGTGACGGCGCCGCGGATCGCGCCCTTGGTGACGTTGTGGCAGGAGCAGATGACCGCGGAGTCCGGAAGCGCGGACGGGCCGAGCGCCACCGGGCCACCCGCGCCCGCGGGAAGCACCAGCTGCTCCGGCGAGACCGGCGGTACGCTCCCGGTCATCGGCCGCAGCACGCCGTACGCCTCCGCGTCGCCGACCAGGACGCCGCCGAGCAACTCGCCGCCCGCGCCGATGACCAGCTTCTTGTACGTTCCCGAGCGCGAGTCGGAGTAGACGACGTCCAGGCAGTCCGGGGTCGCGCCGTGCGCGTCGCCGAAGGAGGCGACGTCCACGCCAAGGAGCTTCAGTTTGGTCGACAGGTCGGCGCCGGTGAAGCTCGACTCCTCGGTGGCGATGGAGGCGGCGACGGTCTCGGCCATTTCATAGCCGGGCGCGACGAGCCCGTAGACCCGGCCGTCCGACGCCTGGGCGCACTCGCCGATCGCGTACACGGCCGGGTCGCTGGTGCGGCACTGCTCGTCGACGGTGATGCCGCCGCGCTCACCCACCGAAAGGCCGCTCTCGCGGGCCAGTTGATCGCGGGGGCGGACGCCCGCCGAGAACACCACCAGATCGGTGGCGAGTTCGCTGCCGTCCGACAGCTTCATGCCGCTGACGGCGCCCTCCGAGCTGAGGATCTCCTGGGTGCCGACGCCCGTGTGCACGCTCAGGCCCATGCCGGTGATGGTGCGCAGGAGCGCCGCGCCGCCGCCCTCGTCGACCTGCACCGGCATCAGGCGCGGCGCGAACTCCACGACGTGCGTGGTGAGTCCGAGCCCGCGCAGCGCGCCCGCCGCCTCCAGGCCGAGAAGACCGCCGCCGACGACGGCGCCGGTCGTGGCGTACGTCTTCGCGTACTCCTCGATGGCGAGCAGGTCCTCGATGGTGCGGTAGACGAAACAGCCGGTGGTGTCCTTGCCCGGCACCGGCGGCACGAACGGGAAGGAGCCGGTCGCGAGGACGAGGGTGTCGTAGGCGAAGGTCTGCCCGGAGCGCGCGGTGACGGTCTTCGCGTCGCGGTCGACGCTCTCGGCCGGATCGCCGACGTACAGCTCGATGCCGTGCTGCTCGATGAACTCCGGGTCCGTGAGGGAGAGTTCGTCCGGCGTGCGGCCCGCGAAGTACGAGGTCAGCTGCACGCGGTCGTAGGCGGGCCGCGGCTCCTCGCACAGGACGACCACGCGGTGGGTCGCGGTGAGGCCGCGTGCCGCGATGGCTTCGAGGAAGCGCTGGCCGACCATGCCGTGCCCGACAAGCACGATGGTGTTGTCGTGCGCGCTGTGGCGGGGGGTGTCCGTGGTGTCCGTGGGCATCTCAGAGGCCTCCGTCGTGGGTGAGCAGGTGGAGCAGGGGGCTGCCGTCGTCGGGCAGCGGGTCGTCGGCCTCCCAGGCGCGGGCGAGCGCGCCGACGGCGGTCAGCTCGCCGAGCAGTACGCCGCCGACGAGGCGGTCACCGCGCACGACGACCTTGCGGTACGTGCCGCGGGTGGCGTCCGCGAGCTGGACGACGTCGTCGTCGGGCCGGTGCTCGGGGTCGCCGAAGGCCGCCAGGTCCAGAGGAGCGGAGCCGGGGCGTCCGGTGTGCAGGGTGAGGCGGGTGAGGGCGCGGGTGCCGGAGTAGGGGCGCGCGGCCCGCGGGGAGATCAGGGAGTCCGCGAGGGCGTCGGCCTGTTCGAGCGCGGGCGCCGCGAGGCAGCGGGCCTCGCCGGAGTGCTCGGCGCAGTCGCCGATGGCGCGGATGTGCGGGTCGGAGGTACGCAGCTCGTCGTCCACGACGATGCCGCGGCGTACGTCAAGGCCCGCGGCCTGGGCGAGTCCCGTGCGGGGGCGGACACCACAGGCCAGGACGGTGAGGTCGGTGCCGAGTACGTACCCGTCGGCGAGCTCCACCGACCGTACGGCCCCTTCGGCCTGCCGCACGCCGCGTACCCGGCACTCGGTGTGCACTTCCACGCCGAGGTCGGTGAGATGCCGGTGGACGAGCTCGCTCGCGGCCGGGTCGAGCTGGCGCTCCATGAGCCGGTCACCCTGCTGGGTGAGGACGACCTGGGCGCCGCGTACGGCCAGCGCGCGGGCGGCCGATACGCCGAGAAGGCCGCCGCCGATGACGACGACCCGGGTGGCTGTGCCTGACGTGCCTGACGTTCCTGGCGTTCCTGGCCGTACGGCCTCGGACAGGGCGAGGCAGTCGTCCATCGTCCTGAAGGCGTGCACGCCGCGCGGCAGCTCGGTGGCGCCGGGTTCGAAGAGGCCGCGCAGGGGAGGGAGCACGGGGTTCGAGCCGGTCGCGAGGACGAGGGTGCTGTACGGGACGACGCTGCCGTCCGCGCAGTGCACGATCCGGTCCGCGCGGTCGACGCAGACGGCGCGGGTGCGGAGGAACTCGCCGGGGGCGGATGGCAGCTCGATGACCTCCGGTCCGTAGCGGCCCGCGAGGACGTCGGCCAGGAGCACGCGGTTGTACGGTGCGTGCGGCTCGTCGCCGATGAGGACGGCCCCCGTGCCGGTGCTTTCCCCCAGCCGCTGCGCGAGGCGGACGCCCGCAAGGCCGGCGCCGATCACCACCACGCGGGAGGGCGAGCTCTGGGGGCTCGGGGTCGAAGAGGTCATGTACGGCAGAGTGCGGGGGCGGTGTTACCCGGCCGCATCCTGACTGTTTCCCAGGGGGAACGCTGCCCTCAGCGGGCGCCGGGGCCGGATGTGAGGCTCAGCCCGCGTTGATCTCTTGCCGGACGGGCCTCTCCCGCCCACCCGCCCGTTCACCCCGCGTCCGACCCTGAACGAACAAGCCTTTCCCGCCCACCCGCCCGATTGCCCCGCGTCCACCGGTACGGCCGCTGCCACGGGACTTAACCCCCGTTGAGCCAACCCTCAAGCCCGCCTTAAGGATCGGCAGTAACCCCCTGACCAGCCACTTCTACCGGCGCCCCGCGCCTAGTCTGCGGCGGTGACCACCGAGGTAGCCGATTCCCGACTTGCCGCGTACCCCGCGCTGTCCGCGTACCTGCGGCAGACGGAGGGGCCGCAGTTTCCGCCGATTCCGCCGATGCCGGAGACGCCGCCGCGGACCCCCGTTCCCCCGATCCGCGTCACCCCTGCCGCCCTCCGGGGCGGGATCCTCGCCGTGGGCCTCGTCGTCATCGCGCTCTGGGCCGTACAGGCCGAACCGTCGGCCCGGCTCGACGTGCTCTTCGCGACCGGTGCCCATCTCAGCGGGCTGCTCGCCGGGTACGGCGTCCTCGTCATGCTCTTCCTGATGGCCCGCGTCCCCGCGGTCGAACACGGCGTCGGCGCCGACCGGCTCGCGCGGCTGCACGCCCTCGGCGGCCGCTACGTCCTCACCCTCTGCCTCGGCCACGCCCTGCTCGCCCTGTGCGGGTACGCCGCCCACGCCGACACCGACCTCCTCAGCGCCACCCTCGACCTGCTCGGCTACCCGGGGCTCGCCCTCGCCGTGGCCGGGACCGCCCTGCTCATGGCCGTCGGCGTCACGTCGGCACGTGCGATGCGGCGCCGCGTCCCGCACGAGACTTGGCGGGCCGTGCATCTGCTGACCTACCTCGGAGCGGCGCTCGCCTTCGTGCACCAGCTCGCAGGGCCTGACGTGGCGGGCAGCATCCTGACGGTGTGGCTGTGGTCGATGCTGCACGCCACGGTGGCGGTCCTGCTCGTCTGGTACCGCGTCGTCGTGCCCGTGCGGCAGGCGCTGAAGCACAGCCTGCGCGTCATCGACGTACGCGACGAAGGGCCCGGTGTCGTGTCGGTCGTGATGCAGGGCATCGGCCTCGACGAACTGCGGGCCGAACCCGGACAGTTCTTCCGCTGGCGCTTCCTGCGGCGCAGGCTCTGGCGTACCGCGCTGCCGTTCTCGCTCTCCGCGCCCGTGCGCGACGACACCCTGAGGATCACGGTGAAGGCCCTCGGTGATCACACGCGCCGGATGCGGCGCCTGAAGCCGGGGACGCGGGTGCTCGCCACCGGGCCCTTCGGCGCGCTGACCGCTCATCGGCGTACGAAGAGGAAGGTGCTGCTGCTCGCGGGCGGCGTGGGGATCACCCCGATGCGGACGCTGTTCGAGACGTTGCCCGGCGGGCCAGGGGACATCACGCTCCTCTACCGGGCGGGCAGCGCGGAGCAGCTCGTACTGCGGGAGGAGCTGGAGGAGATCGCCCGGAGCAGGGGAGCGGGGCTGCACTATCTGCTGGGCCGCTCCGACGCCTCCTTCGACCCCCTCGCCCCGCAAGCCCTGCGCAATCTGATTCCGGACCTCGCCGAGCACGACGTGTATCTGTGCGGGCCGCCCGGGATGACCGCCTCCGCCACCACCGCGCTCGTACGGGCCGGAGTGCCCGAGGAGCGCGTCCACGCCGAGTGCTTCACCTTCTGAGAGGGCCCAGCTGACATGGGACGTCACCGCAGACCCGTAGGCCCGGCCCAGGGCCCCACCTTGCAGGGCCGCCGCAAGCTGGCGGCGGGCCTCGCAGGAGCGAGCGCGCTGGTCGCCACGGTCCTCGCGTTCACGGTCGACCCGGCGGCGCCACCCGCTCCCGATCGCGCACCGGCAGGGGTTACGGCACCCCAGGCGGCGCCATAGAACGAAAGCCCCGAACCCGGGGAAACCTCTGAAGACCCTCAACTCTCCCTGATTCCGTGGACGGCGTGATCAGCCCCTCCATAGGGTCTAGACCATGCCCGACATATCTCTGACCACCGTCGTCGTCCTCTGCGTCGCCGCCCTCGCGGCCGGCTGGATCGACGCGGTGGTCGGCGGGGGCGGTCTCTTGCTGCTGCCCGCGCTGCTGCTCGGCCTTCCGGGGTCGACCCCGGCCGCGCACGCCCTCGGGACGAACAAGGCCGTCGCCATCGTGGGGACGGCCGGCGCGGCGGTGACGTACGTCAGGAAGACGCCCGTCGACGTGTCCACCGCCGTACGGATCGGGCTCGCCGCACTCGCCGGGTCCATGGGCGGCGCGTTCTTCGCCGCCGGTATGAGCACCGAGGTGCTCAAGCCCGTGATCATGGTGGTGCTGCTCGGCGTCGGGGCCTTCGTCATCTTCAGGCCCGCCTTCGGCACCGCGCCCCCCGCCAGGCCCGCATCGCCGAAGCGCATCCTCGCCGCCATCGGCCTCGCGGGCCTCGGCATCGGGTTCTACGACGGCCTCATCGGGCCCGGCACCGGCACCTTCCTGGTGCTCGCGCTGACGGCCCTACTCCACCTCGACCTGGTGTCCGCCTCCGCCACCGCCAAGATCGTCAACTGCTGCACCAACGGCGGCGCCCTCGCGATGTTCGCCTGGCAGGGTGCGGTCCTGTGGCAACTGGCCGGTCTGATGGCCGTCTTCAACCTCGCGGGCGGCATGTTCGGCGCACGCACCGCGCTGAAGAAGGGCAGCGGCTTCGTGCGGATCGTGTTGCTCACCACGGTGTTCGGGCTCGTGGCGAAGATGGCGTACGAGCAGTGGCTCGCCTAGGACGGCCGTCCCCCACCAAGAACGTCAGCGCACGCCCGTCAGGTGCGCGAACACCACCACATTGCCCTGGTAGCCCGTCTTCCTCGAATAGCCGCCGCCGCACGTGATCACCCGCAGCTCCGGGCGGTCCGCCCGTCCGTACACCTTGTCGTCCGGGAACTTCTCCGCGTCGTAGACCTCGTTCGCGTCGACCGTGAACACCGCGACGCTGCCGTCCCTGCGCTCGACCTCGATGGTGCGGCCCCTGGTCAGGCCGCCCAGGTCGTAGAAGACGGACGGTCCTTCGGCGTTGTCGACGTGCCCCGCCACGATGGCCGTGCCCGTCTCGCCGGGCGTCGTCCCCGACTCGTACCAGCCCGCGAGGTTCGTCTTCTTCGGAGGCGGTACGTCGAGGCTGCCCTGCCGCGTGAGTTCGAGCCCCATGAGGGGCGCGTCGACCCGGATCGCCGGGATCCGGATCCGGTCGGGCGGGGACGGGGGGAGCGCCGCGGCGGCCGGTGCGCGGTCGGGGCGGGGGTGGGCCGACGCGGCCTGCGCGGCGGACGGCTGGGGCGGCGGACGGGACTCGGTGCCGTTGCGCAGCAGCCACGCACCGGAGCAGAGCGCCAGGACGGTGACCGCGCCTATGGCGGAGTTGACGAACTTTCTGCGCATCACTCGACTCGTCCCCCTCAGGGTTCGGGGAGGCCGGTCCCCGCATCCCTCTCCGGGTCCACGAGGGACAGGCGGACCCGGAGAGGGAGGGGGCTGGCGGTACCGGTGGACAGCGGAGGGTGTCCGTCAGATCCTGTCGCCTCTCGCCCGGCGATGCAGGAGCCAGGTACCGCCCGCGGCGGCGACGGCAAGCGCCGCCACACCCGCCGCGGTCTGCACGGGGTCGGGGCCGAGAGCGCCGCCGACCCCCGTCTTCACATATCCCTTCGGAGCCACCTGCTGCTGCTCGTGTGCGGCCGCGGTGGAGGTGATCGTCACGATCAGATCGCCCATCACCCGTTTGCCGTCCGCGCCGGATCCTGAGCACTGGGCGACGATCTCGTAGGTGCCCGGCTGAGCCGACGGCGGCACCTTGAACTGACCGACCGCGGTCTCCTTGTGGGTGCCGGGCGCGAGCGTGAACGTACCCGCGCCCACCGCGCTCGCATCGCCCGAAGCGCTCCCGTCGCTGCCGCAGGCGGTGGTGTTCACGGTGACCGTGGAGCCGGGCATGACCGTGGCGGGATGGACCTCCAGGCCCCCTCCGGCGGCGAGCGCGGCCGCGGCCGCAGGGGGTGCAAGCAGACCCGCCGATGCGACGGCGAGCGCGGCGGTGGTCAGCAGGCGGGCTTTGCGCATCGTGCTTGCTCCTCCGAGGGACCTTCAGAGGGCACGGCCCGCGGCACCTCAAAGTGCCACTGCGTCGGTCGAACCCCGCTCTACCGAGGTAAGTGGCACTCGGCGGCGCACGCCTCCTGAAGGCCGGTCAGAAACCCTGTGGTGGAGCGGCTTCTGACACTTCGACGGGAACATTCCAGCAGGTCACCCGGCGTGTCGCCGAGAAGTCTCCGAAGGGGGTGCGCGGCGCCTGTGAATGGGTGACCCGGGGGTACGCCGGGACCCCGCCGCGAACCCTTCGGAGCCCCGTCGGAAGATCTGTGGGGACCTGATTCCGCCTCAGACGGTGTCCCAGGGAACGTCGGCGTAGAGCCCCGCCAGAGTCCCCATCAGCTTCTCGTCGACCTCGAACTCCGTGCCGTCGATCCGCCGCACAGGTGCGATGCCCCGCGCGTTCGTGACGAAGGCGGCGGCGTACGAGGAGAGGTCCGCGAGGGTGACCGGGGCCCGGCGCGTGGGAAGACCGGCGGCCGCGAGCCGCGGTTCGAGCAGCTGCATGGTGATGCCGACCAGGCAGGGGGCGTCGGGCCAGACGATCTCCGAGCCGTCGTAGAAGGCGATGTTCGTGACGGCGCCCTCGCTGATCGTCCCGTCGGGCGCGGTGAGCAGCGCGTCGTCGAAGCCCGCGCGCCTGGCGAGGTCGCCGTAGCGGGCCTGTCCGAAGCCGCCCAGGTGTTTGATGTGCGGGAAGGGCCGCTGGTAGGGGACGGCCTGCAGCGCCTGCGCGCTCTCGGACATCGCGCCCGGCGCCCGGACGGTGACCGTCACGGACGGCTCGCCCTCCGGTGCGTGGACGTGGACGCGTACGGAAGCGTCGGCGATGTCGTCGCGGAGCACGCTCCGGATGAGCTCGCGGACGTACGCGCCGTCGAGCTCCCGGTCGAAGAGTTCGCGGGTGGCCGCGTCGAGCCGGGCCAGGTGCAGCCCGAGCCCGCGCGTCGCGCCGCCCCTGACCTGCATCGCGGTGAAGTGCCCTGTACCGCCGAGGGCGGGCCACAGCAGTCGGTCGGCGGTGGCGGCCCGGCCGTCGATCTCAAGGCGCTGCAGAGGCGCGGGAGTTGTCATGGGGTTCACCGTACGGCGAGGGGGGAGGGGGTCCGGACCGGTCTGGACCGGTCTGGATCGGCCCGGATCGGCCCGGATCGGCCCGGATCGGCCCGGATCGGCCCGGATCGGCCCGGATCGGCCCGGATCGGCCCGGATCGGCCCGGATCAGGGAGAGGCCCGCAGTCGCCCGCGGAGCTCGTCGCAGGGATCGCTTGACCTCAACCATGGTTGAGCAATGAGGCTCTCCTCATGACCACGAACACGACCGCTGCTGATTCCACGTCCACCGCCACTCTCGCCCCTTTCGCTGCTCCCGCCACACCCCTTCGCGTCGCCGTCATCGTCGGGAGCAACCGCGAGGGCCGTTTCGGGCCGATCGTCGCCGACTGGCTGCTGTCCCGGATCCGCGAGCACGCGGACTTCGAGGTGGACGTCGTCGACCTGGCCGAATCCCATCTGCCGACCGCGCTCTCCTTCAACCCGTCGCCCGAAGTGGTCGCCGAACTCGGCAAGGTCACGCCGAAGCTGGCCGCCGCCGACGCCTTCGTCGTCCTCACCCCCGAGTACAACCACTCCTACCCCGCGTCCCTCAAGGCCCTCATCGACTGGCACAACGCCGAATGGCAGGCCAAGCCCCTCGGCTTCGTCTCCTACGGAGGGCTCTCCGGCGGGCTGCGCGCGGTCGAGCACCTGCGTCCGGTCTTCGCCGAACTGCACACCATGACGATTCGCGACACCGTGTCCTTCCACAACGCGGGCGCGCTCTTCGCCGACGACGGCACCCACAAGGACCCGACGAGCGCGAACGCCGCCGCCAAGTCGATGCTCGACCAGCTCCACTGGTGGGCGTGGGCACTGCGCAGCGCCAAGGAGGCCCACCCGTACGGCAGTTGATGCCGACAGTGGGAGTGGTCAGGACTCCGGCAGGACCAGTCAAGCCTCCGGCAGGACCCGTCAGGCCTCCGGCAGATGCACCGACGCCACCGCCCCGCCGCCCTCCGCGTTGCGCAGCTCCACCCGCGCGCCGATGGCCTGCGCCTGGCCGAGCGCGATAGTCAGGCCCAGGCCCGTGCCCTGACCGCGCTCACGGGCGCCGGTCTGGAAGCGCCGCGGGCCGTCCTTCAGGAGGTGCGCGGGGAAGCCGGGCCCGTGGTCGCTCACGGTGACCACGGGCCCGGCCACCCGTACGTCGACCGGGTCGGCGCCGTGCCTGCGGGCGTTGGCGACGAGGTTGGCGACGATCCGCTCCAGGCGGCGGGCATCGGTGCGGACGAGCGTGTCGTCCGTGCCGTGCGCCGCCGCGAACCGCACCGGGTACCCCGACCGCTGCACGATTCCCTCGGCCAGCGTGCCCAGCGGATGCGTGTCCAGGTCGGGCCGCTCCACCTCCGCGTCGAGCCGCGCCACTTCGAGCAGATCCTCGGTGAGGGTGCGCAGGGCGAGAACCCGGTCGCGCACGAGTTCCGTGGGCCGGCTCTGCGGCAGGAGCTCGGCCGCGGTGTGCAGACCGGTCAGCGGGGTGCGCAGCTCGTGGGCGACGTCCGCGGTGAAACGCTGCTCGGCCTCTAGACGCTGCTGCAGGGACGCCGCCATCGTGTCGACCGCGGTGGCCAGTTCGGCGACCTCGTCCTTGCCCGGCCTGCTGCCCGGAGGTCGCGGGTGGTCGATACGGGCGTCCAGATCGCCCTGGCTGATGCGGCGCGCGGTGGCCGCCGCGGTCCGCAGCTCGCGGCTGAGCCTGCTGGCCAGGGCCGCGCCGCCGAGCGCGGCGAGGATGACGACGACGGCGCCCGAGGCGAGGAGCTGCTGGTCGAACTCCGCCATCTCGGCGCTCTGTTCGGCCAGCGACTCGCGGACGGAGAGCACGTGGTCGCCGACTGGGCGCGCGGCCCATACGACGGGATCGTCGGCGCCCATGTCGAGATACGTGGTCCGCCGCCCGTCCAGGGCCGCGGCCCGCAGCGCCGGGGGCAGATCGGGCGCGTCGATGGCGGCGTCCGTACCGGCGTCGTCGTCGGTGTCGACCTGCCCCGTCAGCTCGTACAGCTGGCGCACCCGCACCAGTTGCGCGGTGGCCCCGGACCTTGCGCCCGCGGAGACCTGCTCGAGCCGTGCCTGGTGGACGAGGATCCCGATGGCGACGGCGACGACCGCACAGCCGATGGCGAGCAGCGCGGCGATCTTCCAGCGCAGACCGAGAGCGTTGAGCGCGGCGCGGGCGCGCCGGGCGACGCCCTTCATCTCCGCCCGTCCGTATCGCGCGTCCGGCCGTCCGTCTCGCCCGAACCTTCCGTCTTCTTGCCGCTCTTGTTCTTGTAGCTCTTGATGTCGCTCACCGTGGACATCCGTACGCCGTCCCAGTGGAACCGCACGGCCTGCTCGCCGCCATCCGTGCAATGGCCGCGCACCAACAGGTCCGGGCCGAGCGTCTCGACCCTCACGCGCTTCCCCGTGGTGAACAGGACCGGGTAGACGCGTCCTTCGCGCTCCGTGTAGACGGTGAGGACGCTCCGTCCGCTCTCCGTGTCGGCGGCCACGAGCAGTTCGGGCCGCCCGTCGCCGGTCAGGTCCGTCCGGAGCGGCGGCCGGAGTCCCACCTGGCCGGGGCGGTCGATCTCGCCGCGGTCGGCGAGCGGCTTCAGCCGCGGATCGGCGCGCAGGACCTTGCGGAAGTCCACCGTGCCGAGCCCGCCCTTGCCCAGCTTGGGCAGTCCTGCCAGGGGCTCGGGCGGCGGCTGGTGGGTGGCGGTTTCGGCGCCGGGCGCTTCGGACGACGTACTGGACCAGGCGGGCCAGAGCGGTTCCGGGCGCGGCTGGACGGATACGGACGGCGCGGGCTCACCGGTGCCGAGCTCGTCCACGCTGCCGCATCCGGCCAGCACGACGGCCGCCGCGACGGCGAAGGGAACGGCGCGGTACAGGAGGCGGCGGTGGCGGCGGGTGAGGTTCATGGCCCTACCGACGGTAAGAAGCGTCCATCACGGAAAGCGGGACGTTGTGTAACAGACGGGGGTAAGCGGGGCGGAAACATGGAGGTCAGGACCTTCGGCCTGGCCGGTGGCCCCTCCGCCCCGCGTCCGGCCCGGTCCGGCGACAATCGTGGGCATGACGCCGACGTACGAAGCCCGGCTTCCGTTCTTCGTGTACGGGACGCTGCGGCCGGGGGAGCCGAACCACGACGTCCACCTGCGCGGCAACGTCACGGCCGAGGTGCCTGCCAGGCTCGCGGGAGCACTCCTCTACGAAGGCCCCGGCTACCCGTACCTGGTGGAGGGCCCCGAAGGCAGCCTGGTGCGGGGCGAGTTGATCGCCGCCCGCCCGTCCGCGTACGAACGCCTCCTCGCCGATCTCGACGTACTGGAGAACTACGCGCCGGGCGACCCCGGCAACCTGTACGAGCGCGTGGCGCGCGAGGTGACTCTCCTGGACGGAACCGCGGCGCGCGCGTGGGTGTACGTGGCCTCGCCGCCGGTGGCGGCGAGGCTGCGCGCCTCGGGGGCGGTGATCGGGGGAGGGGACTGGGCGTCGTTCCGGGCGCGGCGTTGAAGGGGTGGGGTGCGGATTTCGCAGCTCAGGCGCCTGCGCACTCGTTCCGGTGGACTCGATCCGATCCGGTGGACTCCGTCACCCGTGCGGGCGACGGACTCGAATCGCATGATCACGGAGGGGTGTGGCTGTGGCACTCTCCGTGTGCACCAGTCGGTGCGCGAGTCGGTGCGTGAGCACCACGTCCTCAAGCAGGAGTTGCCCCATGAGCCTTCGCCGTTCGCTGCCGGCCCTCGTCGGCGCCGTAGCCCTCACTCTCGGCCTCCCCGTGGCGGCCTCCGCGACAGCTCACGCCCCGACGGCCGTCATGAACCCCTGCGGGTTCTACGAGACCGGCAGCGACGCGTTCTACAACCACTGCACGGGCGACGGCTCGAACGTGGTCATCAAGGTGGAGGTGTCGATGGCCCCCGACTACGAGCGCTGTGTGGGTCCGGGCAGGAGCTGGCTGGGATCGGCGAGCAAGATCCAGGGCGCGCACTACACCGGCCGCACCTGCTGATTCTCCTGCGCGTACGCGTATGACCACGGGCCGGGGTGGCACAGCCCCGGCCCGTCGCCACCCCGGCCCGCCGCTATGCCCGCTCAAGGCGCACCGCGCACACCTTGAACTCCGGCATCCGCGACACCGGGTCGAGCGCGGGATTCGTCAGGGAGTTGGCCCGGCCCTCGCCCGGCCAGTGGAACGGCATGAAGACGGTGTCGGAGCGGATCGCGCTCGTGATCCGCGCCGGGGCCACGGCCCGCCCCCGCCGCGAGACGACCGTCACCGGCTCGCCGTCCCCGACCTCAAGGCGCGCGGCAAGGCGTGGATGCAGTTCCACGAAGGGGCCGGGAGCGGCGGAGTTGAGCTCGTCGACGCGGCGCGTCTGGGCCCCCGACTGGTACTGCGAGAGAACCCGCCCGGTGGTCAGAAGCACCGGATACTCCGCGTCCGGCTCCTCGGCGGCGCCCCGATGCGCCACCGGCACGAAGCGCGCCCGCCCGTCCTCGGTGGCGAACCGGTCCAGGAAGAGGCGGGGGGTTCCGGGGTGTGCGGCATCGCTCCCGGGGTGCCCGGCATCGCCCTCCACCTCGGGGCAAGGCCAGAACACCCCCTCCCCGTTCCCCTCCTTCAGCCGCGCGTACGAGATCCCCGAGTAGTCCGCCGGCCCGCCCGCGCTCGCCCGGCGCAGTTCCTCGAAGACCTCCTCCGGGTCCGTCGGGAAGCCCTTCTCGTGGCCGAGGAGGGCGGCGAGACCGTGGAGTACGTCCAGGTCGCTCCGTACGCCGTCGGGTGCGCTCACCGCCCGGCGGCGCAGCAGTACCCGCCCCTCCAGGTTCGTCACCGTCCCCGTCTCCTCGGCCCACTGCGTCACCGGCAGCACGACATCCGCAAGGCGGGCCGTCTCGGAGAGCACGACATCGGCCACCGCGAGGAAGTCGAGCGACCGCAGCCGCTCCTCCACGTGCGCGGCGCGCGGCGCCGAGACGACCGGGTTGGAACCCATCAGGAGCAGGGCCTTGATGTCCCCGCCGAGCGCGTCGAGCAGCTCGTACGCGGACCGTCCCGGGCCGGGGAGCGAATCGGGGTCGACGCCCCACACCCCCGCCACATGTGCCCGCGCCGCCGGATCCGTCAGCTTGCGGTAGCCGGGCAACTGGTCGGCCTTCTGGCCGTGTTCGCGCCCGCCCTGCCCGTTGCCCTGCCCGGTCAGGCAGCCGTATCCGGCGAGGGGGCGGCCCGCGTTGCCCGTCGCGAGGCAGAGGTTGATCCACGCGCCCACCGTGTCCGTCCCCTTGGACTGCTGCTCGGGCCCGCGTGCGGTGAGCACCATCCCGGTTTCGGCGTCGCAGAACATCCGCGCCGCGTCCCGGAGTTCGGGCACGGGGACGCCGCTGATCCGCTCCACGTACTCCGGCCAGTGCGCCATCGCCGCCGCCCGTGCCTCCTGCCAGCCGCTCGTCCGCTCCTCGATGAACGCCTCGTCCGTCCGCCCTTCGGCCACCACCAGGTGCAGCAGGCCGAGCGCGAGAGCGAGGTCGGTGCCGGGGCGCGGCGCCAGATGGAGGTCGGCCTGCTCGGCGGTGCGGGTCCTGCGCGGGTCGACGACGATCAGCTTTCCGCCGTTCGCCCTCAGCTCCGTCAGATACCGCAGCGCGGGCGGCATCGTCTCGGCGAGGTTCGAGCCGACGAGGATCACACAGCCGGTGCGCGGAATGTCCTCCAGCGGGAACGGCAGGCCACGGTCGAGCCCGAAGGCCCGCTGCCCCGCCGCTGCCGCCGACGACATGCAGAACCGGCCGTTGTAGTCGATCTGCGACGTGCCGAGCGCCACCCGCGCGAACTTCCCCAGGGCGTACGCCTTCTCGTTGGTCAGGCCCCCGCCGCCGAACACCCCGCACGCGTCCGCGCCATGGTCGCCGCGCGTGCGGGAAAGACCTTCGGCGACGCGGCTGATCGCCTCCTCCCAGGTGGCCGGTTCGAGCCGGCCCGTGGCGTGGGATCGGATGAGTGGCTCGGTCAGGCGCACCCGGGAGGAGAGCACAGCGGGCGCCGTACGGCCCTTGCCGCACAGCGCGCCCCTGTTCACGGGGAACCCGGGACGCTCCACGACCTCCACCCCGCCGCCGGGGCCGGTGGCCAGGCCCATTCCGCATTGCAGCGCGCAGTACGGACAGTGGGTCTGTGTCGCCTCGGAGTGCATGGCGACCAGACTCCGACGCCCGTGTTACGCGCCCCGCCCCGCCGCGTTACACCGCAGGTACGCCCCCCTCAGCCGACGCCCCGCCCCGCTGTGAGGGCCCGCGCGGGGGCGTCCCTCAGCGCCGAGCCGCGAGGGCGTCCCGCACGCCGGGCTCCTTGGGGCCCAGGAAGTGCGGATCGGGTCGCAGAGCCGCGTCGAGCGCCGCCTTTCCGGCCGCGAACACCTCCCGCGCGCCGCCGTAGTACCAGGTCACGTCGTGTTTGGCGTCGACCCCGACGCCGTACGACGAGACGCCCGCCGCGCGGCAGAGCGCGACGGCCCTGCGTATGTGGAAGCCCTGGCTGATCAGCACGGCCCGGTCGACGCCGAAGACCTTCTTGGCGCGCACGCAGGAGTCCCAGGTGTCGAAGCCCGCGTAGTCGCTGACGATGCGCCGATCCGGCACGCCGCGTTCGGTCAGATAGGCGCGCATGGCGTCCGGTTCGTCGTACTCCTCGCGGCTGTTGTCGCCCGTGACGAGCACGACCTCTATCCGTCCCGCCTCGTACAGCTCGGCCGCCGCGTCGAGGCGGTGCGCGAGATAGGGCGAGGGCTCTCCCTTCCACAGCCCGGCGCCGAAGACGACCGCGACCCGCGTGTGCGGCACGTCGGCCGTCGTGCGCAGCCGCCCGTCCGCCGTCACGAAGAGCCAGGTCGCGGGCAGCAGCGCCACCACGCAGACGGCCATGAAGGCCTGTACGGCCCGCCGCTGTCCCCGCCGTGTACGAGGCAGCCGCAGGCGGCGCAACCGGGCCACGCCTCCACGGGCCCAGCCCCGCACCGCGGACGGATCCGTCGCCCCCGACCGCCGCGACCGCCGCATCCATCCCGGCCGTTTCATCCCGATCCCCCGTGCCCCCGAAGCCGGATCCCCCGATCCGATCACTGTGGACAACGGTAAGCGACCGCACTGACAATGCCGCGGCACCATCGGTGAGCCAGGCTGAAAGGGCCCGTGACCGGCGCGCAACGCGACCGCAATACGGCGCGGCCATCCTCGGTCCATGACGCCGTCGAACCCTCTTCGCGACGAGTCCGGCAGCACCCCTCTCGAAAGTACGGCGCAACTCATGGACCGGATCACCAGCCAGCTCGGCACCCAGCTCGACCGTGTGTCGCTCAGCGGCACGCGCCGCACGGCACCCCGCACCGCACCGGCGCCCGCCCTGGTCGTGGTCGGCCACGGCAGCCGTGATCCCCGCGCTCTGGCCACCGTCACGGCGCTCATCGAACGGGTCCGTGAGCTGCGGCCCGGACTCACCGTGCGCCTCGGCCACATCGAGCTGAACGAGCCGCTGCTCACCGACACCCTCGCCGCGGCGACAGGATCCGCCGTCCTCGTGCCGCTGCTGCTCGGCCGCGGCTACCACGTCAAGCACGACATCCCCGAGGCCGCAGCCGGGGCGCCGCACCTCGACTCGCGGGTCGCCGCGCCGCTCGGCCCGCACCCCCTGCTCGTCGACGCGCTGTACGACCGGCTCGTCGAGGCCGGCTGGCCGACCCGGCCCGGCCGGGCGGGGCGGCGCACCGGCGGAGTGATCCTCGCCGCCGCGGGCTCGCGCGACCCGGAATCGGCCACGGACACCCGGCGCACGGCGGACCTCCTCGCCCAGCGTCTCGGCGTACCGGTGGTGCCCGCGTACGCGTCGCCGACCGCGGCCTCCGCGCTCAGTGTCCCCGCGGCGGTGCGTGCCCTCGCCGCCCGTGGCCGCCATCACACCGCCGTGGCCTCGTACTTCACGGCGCCCGGCCGCTTCGCCACGCAGTGCGCCGATGCCGCCCCCCGGATCGCTTCGGCCCCGCTCGGCGCCCACCAGGCCATGGCCCGTCTCCTCCTGCACCGCTACGACCAGGCCCGTACGGGCGCCACGGCGGCCCCGGCCGCCGCGCAGGTGCCGCCCCGTCAGCTGACCTCCGCCTGAAGACCTTCGTTTACTGTCGGTGCATGGAAGGCACCGCACCGAACGTGTACGACGCTGAGGCGGCCTATGACAAGGCCGCAGTCGAGCGATGGGCCACCGAGCCGGACAAACGGCCGGGGCGCACCGCCTTCCAGCGGGACCGCGCGCGCGTTCTGCACTCCTCCGCGCTGCGCCGCCTCGCCGGAAAGACCCAGGTGGTCACCCCTGGCACGCGCAGCAACGAGGCGTGGGACGCCAGCGCACGGACCCGCCTGACGCACTCCCTGGAGTGCGCCCAGGTCGGCCGCGAGCTCGGCGCCGCCCTCGGCTGCGACCCCGACCTGGTGGAGACCGCGTGCCTCTCGCACGACATGGGGCATCCGCCCTTCGGGCACAACGGCGAGCAGGCACTGAACGAAGTCGCCGAGAGCTGCGGCGGTTTCGAGGGCAACGCCCAGTCCCTGCGGCTTCTGACCCGCATCGAACCGAAGCGCTTCGTCACGAACGAGGAGACGGGCGACCTCGTCAGCGTGGGGCTCAACCTGACCCGAGCCGCCCTGGACGCCGCCACCAAGTACCCCTGGCCGCGCGGCGCCCACCCCACCGACCCGGCGTCCCCCAAGTTCGGGGTCTACGAGGACGACCGGCCTGTCTTCGACTGGGTCCGCAAGGAGGCGCCGGGCCGCCGCACCTGCTTCGAGGCCCAGGTCATGGACTGGTCGGACGACGTCGCGTACTCGGTGCACGACATGGAGGACGGCCTGCACGCCGGGCACCTCGACCCGAACCTGTTGCACGCCGAGCCCGAGCGCCAGGACATCTTCGCCGTCGCCATCGGCCGCTACGTATCGGCGGACACCGACCCCGAAGAGCTCTCCGAGGCACTCGACCGCCTCCTGGACCAGGAGTGGTGGCCGCACGGGTACGACGGCTCCGCCATCGCCCAGGGCCGCCTGAAGGACGCCACGAGCCAGCTCATCGGCCACTTCTGTCTCGCCGCCGAGAGCGCCACCCGCGCGCGGTACGGCAAGGGCCCCCTCACTCGGTACGCCGCCGAGCTCGTCGTCCCGCGTGAGGCCCGTCACGAGTGCGCGGTCCTCAAGGCCGTCGCCGACCGCTATGTGATGCAGCGCCCCGCCCAGGAGCGGCTCCGCGCGGACCAGCGGATCGTCGTCGCCGAGCTGGCCGAGGCGCTTACAGCCCGCGCCCCCGACGGACTCGACCCCCAGTTCTGTGCGCTCTACGACACGGCGCCCGACGACCGCGCGGCGCTGCGCGTGGTCATCGACCAGATCGCGTCGCTCACGGACGCCGCCGCGCGGTCCCTGCACGCACGGCTCACGGCAAAACACCCCTGACATATGCGAAATGAGCCGTTCGACCACGGGGCGTGACGAAAACTGGCCGGATCGGTTCGCAACCCCTTCCCCCATCACGCTCCGTGCGGGACGCTCCCCTGACGGCAAGGCTTTGAGGAGGCATCAAGTGGTCGACGCGGATCAGACGTTCGTCATTGTCGGAGGAGGTCTCGCGGGCGCGAAAGCGGCCGAGACACTCCGGTCCGAGGGCTTCACCGGCCGGGTGATCCTCATCGGCGACGAACGCGACCACCCGTACGAGCGACCACCCTTGTCGAAGGGGTACCTCCTGGGCAAGGAGGAGCGCGACAGCGTCTACGTCCACGAACCCGCCTGGTACGCACAGTCGGACGTGGAGCTGCATCTCGGCCAGACCGTCGTCTCCATCGACCGCACGACCAAGACCGTCCACCTCGGCGACCGCGCCGTCATCCACTACGACAAGCTCCTCCTCGCCACCGGCGCCGAGCCGCGCCGCCTGGACGTCCCCGGCACCGGCCTGGTGGGCGTGCACCACCTGCGCCGCCTCGCGCACGCTGACCGGCTGCGTCAGGTTCTGGCCAGTCTCGGCCGCGACAACGGCCACCTGGTGATCGCCGGAGCGGGCTGGATCGGCCTTGAGGTCGCGGCAGCCGCGCGGACGTACGGCGCGGAGGTCACCGTCGTCGAGTCCGAGCCGACGCCACTGCACGCGGTCCTCGGCCCCGAGCTCGGCCAGATGTTCGCCGACCTGCACGCCGAGCACGGCGTCCGCTTCCACTTCGGCGCGAAACTCACCGAGATCGCGGGCCAGGACGGCATGGTCCTCGCCGCCCGCACGGACGACGGCGAGGAGCACCCGGCGCACGACGTGCTCGCCGCGATCGGGGCCGCCCCGCGCACCGCGCTCGCCGAGTCGGCAGGGCTGGAAATCGCCGACCGCGCGCACGGCGGCGGCGTCGTGGTCGACGCCTCCCTGCGGACATCGGACCCGGACATCTTCGCGGCGGGCGACGTGGCCGCCGTCCACCACCCGCTCTTCGGTACGAGGCTGCGCGTGGAGCACTGGGCGAACGCGCTCAACGGCGGCCCGGCCGCGGCCCGCGCGATGCTCGGCAAGGACGTGACGTACGACCGCGTGCCCTACTTCTTCTCGGACCAGTACGACGTGGGCCTCGAGTACTCGGGATGGGCGCCCCCGGGGTCGTACGACCAGGTCGTGGTCAGAGGTGACGCCGGCAAGCGGGAGTTCGTCGCCTTCTGGCTGAGCGAAGGACGCGTCCTGGCCGGGATGAACGTCAATGTGTGGGACGTCACGGACACCATCCAGAAGCTGATCCGCACGGGTGCGCGGCCGCCCGCCGAATCGCTCTCCGACCCGTCCGTCCCCCTGGAGTCGCTGCTCGGGTGACGGGTCCTGGCGGGAGTGTCACACGTGGGCCGTAGTATTCCTACGTGGCTGGCAGGATCAATGACGAGGACGTGAAGGCGGTTCGGGACGCGGTCCCGATCGACGCCGTGGTCTCCGACTACCTCCAGCTCCGGAGCGCGGGCGGAGGCAACCTCAAGGGTCTGTGCCCCTTCCACGACGAGAAGTCACCGTCCTTCCAGGTCAGCCCGAGCAAGGGTCTCTTCCACTGCTTCGGCTGCCAGGAAGGCGGCGACACGATCGCCTTCGTGATGAAGATCGACCACCTCACCTTCTCGGAGACGGTCGAGCGCCTCGCCGCCCAGGCGGGCATCACCCTTCGGTACGAAGAGGGCGGGTACAACCCCACCAACCAGCGCGGCGAGCGCATCCGCCTCGTCGAGGCCCACAAGATCGCCGCGCAGTTCTACATCGACCAGCTGGAGAGCCCCGAGGCGGAGATCGGCCGCAAGTTCCTGGCCGAGCGCGGCTTCGACCAGGCCGCCGCCGCGCACTTCGGCGTCGGCTACAGCCCCGCGGGCTGGGACCACCTCACCCGGTATCTGCGCGGCAAGGGCTTCACCGACAAGGAGCTCACCCTCTCCGGCATCTCCCAGGACGGCCGCCGCGGCCCCATCGACCGCTTCCGCGGCCGTCTGATGTGGCCGATCCGCGACATCAGCGGCGAGGTCGTCGGCTTCGGCGCGCGCAAGCTGCGCGACGACGACAACGGCCCGAAGTACCTCAACACCCCCGAGACGCCGATCTACAAGAAGGGCCAGGTGCTCTACGGCGTCGACCTGGCCAAGAAGGAGATCGCCAAGACCTCCCGCGCGGTCGTCGTCGAGGGGTACACCGACGTCATGGCCTGCCACCTCGCCGGTGTCACCACCGCCATCGCGACCTGTGGCACCGCCTTCGGCGGCGACCACATCAAGATCCTGCGCCGCCTCCTGATGGATAACGGCTCGGCGCGGGTGATCTTCACCTTCGACGGCGACGCGGCAGGCCAGAAGGCCGCCCTGCGTGCCTTCGAGGACGACCAGAAGTTCGCCGCCGAGACATACATCGCCATCGCGCCCGACGGCATGGACCCCTGCGACCTGCGCCTGGCCAAGGGAGACACCGCGGTCGCCGACCTCGTCGAACCCCGCACGCCGCTCTTCGAGTTCGCGCTGCGCCAGATCGTCGGGCGGTACGACCTGGAGACCCCCGCGGGCCGCGCCGCCGCCCTGGACGAGGCGGCGCCGGTCGTGGCCCGCATCAAGAACACCGGCGCGCAGCACGAAGTGGCCGTCCAGCTCGCCGGGATGCTCGGCATCATGGACACCCAGTTCGTCGTCAAGCGCGTGGCCCAGCTGGCGCGTTGGGCCCGCGACCGGGGCGGCAGGGGCCCGGCCCCGCAGCAGCAGCGCACACACCAGGGCCAGGAGTACGCGGGCTCCACGCCCTCCGCGCCCTCAGGACCGGCGCTCACGCTCCGCAGCCCCGCTCACCGCACCGAGCGCGAGCTGCTCAAACTGGCCCTGCAGCGTCCGGAGTTGGTCTCCCCGGCCTTCGACGCGTACGGCGTGGACGAGTTCACGGCGCCGCCGTACGCCGCGGTGCGCCAGTGCGTCGAGGAGGCGGGCGGCGCCGAGGCGGGCATCTCCGAGTCGCAGCCCTACCTCGCCCGCGTCCTGGACGCCGCGCCGGACGACACGGTCCGCGCCATGGTCACCGAGCTGGCCGTCGAGGCGATCCTGCGCAGATCGGTCGACGAGATCTATGCGGGCGACCAGCTCGTCCAGGTCCGGCTGCGCGCCGTCGACCGCCGTATCCGCGACGTCCAGGGCAGCCTGACCCGCCTGAGCGCCCAGGGCGACCCCGCGCAACTGGCAGCCGTCCAGAACGAGTTGTGGGTCCTCCAGCAGTACGCCAGGGCGCTGCGCGAGCGCGGCGCGGACGCCCTCTGAGGTTCGGGTAGCGCGAGGCTGGTTACCCGTCGGGTAACCACGCGGTTACGGACCGGACTCAGAAAGTCACCGCACGCCCCTCGTGGCGGCCGTGTGTCGTGCCCCACACTGGGTTGCGGTGCCTGAGTCCTCGGAGCGCGGCCGGCCCGCATACAGCGGATCCGACATACCCGCGATTCCACACATCGTGTTCGGGACGGACAGCGGCGAGGCCGTCGAAGCCGATCCCGCTGTACCGCTGCCGCACGCCTCAGCAGCGATCATCATGGAGGTCGCCCCCGTGCAGACCCAGACCCTCAGCCAGACCGAGACCGCCGTTGCCGCGGAAGCGGAGGCGGAGGCGGATACGGACGTCATCGCGACCGTACCGCCGCAGAGCCGAGCCGCACGGCACCCGGAAGCGGGCCCCGAAAGCCCCGAAGCGGAGGAGCCCACCGACCCCCGGGACGCCCCCGACGCCCCGGAGCCCCTCGAACCGGAGAGCGACGCGCTGCCGCTGCCGCCCGCTCCCCGCACCCGCGCCGACACCGGCGGCCCGTCGTCCGACCTGTTCCGCCAGTATCTGCGCGAGATAGGCCGGATCCCCCTGCTCACCGCGGCGGAGGAAGTGGAACTCGCACGCGGCGTCGAGGCCGGTCTCTTCGCCGAGGAGAAGCTGCGCCTCGCCAGCGACCTGGACTCGCAACTCGCCCTCGACCTCGACAAATTGGTCGTCGTGGGCCGGATGGCCAAGCGGCGCCTGATCGAGGCCAACCTCCGCCTGGTCGTCTCCGTCGCCAAGCGGTACGTAGGGCGCGGACTGACCATGCTCGACCTCGTCCAGGAGGGAAACCTGGGCCTGATCAGGGCAGTCGAGAAGTTCGACTACGCACGCGGCTACAAATTCTCCACGTACGCGACCTGGTGGATCCGCCAGGCGATGTCGCGGGCCCTCGCCGACCAGGCCCGCACCATCCGCGTACCGGTGCACGTCGTGGAGCTGATCAACCGCGTCGTCCGCGTCCAGCGCCGCATGCTCCAGGAGCGGGGCTACGAACCGACCCCCGAAGAGGTCGCCGCCCAGCTCGACCTGCCGCACGAGCGGGTCAGCGAAGTCCTGCGCCTGGCCCAGGAGCCGGTGTCGCTGCACGCGCCCGTGGGCGAGGAGGACGATGTCGCGCTCGGTGACCTCATCGAGGACGGCGACGCGGCGAGCCCCGTCGAATCGGCGGCCTTCCTGCTCCTGCGCGAACACCTGGAGGCGGTGCTCTCCACACTCGGCGAGCGCGAACGCAAGGTGGTCCAGCTGCGCTACGGCCTCGCGGACGGCAGGCCCCGCACCCTGGAGGAGATAGGCCGGATCTTCGGCGTGACACGCGAACGCATCCGCCAGATCGAGTCCAAGACCCTCAACAAGCTCCGGGACCACGCCTTCGCGGACCAGCTGCGGGGGTACTTGGACTGAGGAGCGCCCCGAAACTGAGGAGCGCCCCGAAGGGGCGCGGGGAACTGCGCGCTCAGCCACACTCGACGGGCACGCGCAGAACCCCGCTCCCACAACGGCGCTAGTCGACCTCGGCTACGGCCTGCGCGAACTGAGCGGCGTACAGACGGGCATAAGCCCCCTCCTCCGCCAGCAACGCGTCATGCGTGCCCTGCTCCACGATCGCCCCGTTCTCCATCACCAGAATCGTGTCCGCGTCCCGGATGGTGGAGAGCCGGTGGGCGATGACGAACGAGGTCCGCCCGTGGGCGAGCCGCGCCATCGCCTTCTGGATGAGCACCTCGGTACGGGTGTCGACCGAGCTCGTCGCCTCGTCGAGGACCAGGATCACCGGGTCGGACAGGAACGCCCGCGCGATCGTGATCAGCTGCTTCTCGCCCGCGCTCACGCCCGTGCCGTCGTCGTCGATCACCGTGTCGTAGCCGTCGGGCAGCGTGCGGCAGAAGCGGTCGGCGTGGGCCGCCCGCGCCGCCTCCTCGATCTCCTCGCGGGTGACGTCCTTGGCCGCTCCGTACGCGATGTTCTCCGCGATGGTGCCGCCGAACAGCCAGGTGTCCTGGAGCACCATGCCGATGCCGGACCGCAGTTCGTCGCGCGACATCTTCGCGATGTCGACCCCGTCGAGCGTGATGCGCCCGCCGGTGACTTCGTAGAACCGCATAAGCAGGTTGACCAGCGTGGTCTTGCCCGCGCCTGTCGGTCCGACGATCGCCACCGTGTGGCCCGGCTCGACCTTCAGGGACAGGTTCTCGATGAGCGGCTTGTCCTTCTCGTAGCGGAAGGACACCTCGTCCATCTCGACCCGGCCGCGCAGCTGGTCGGGGCGCTCGCCCGGCACCGGGTCGGCCTCCTGCTCCTCCGCGTCGAGGAGCTCGAAGATGCGCTCGGCGGACGCGACACCGGACTGCACCAGGTTCGCCATCGACGCGACCTGCGTGAGCGGCATCGAGAACTGCCGCGAGTACTGGATGAAGGCCTGTACGTCACCGATCGACAGCGTGCCGGACGCGACCCGCAGGCCACCCACCACGGCCACCAGGACGTAGTTGAGGTTCGACATGAAGAACATCAGCGGCTGCATGGCCCCGCTGTTGAACTGCGCCTTGAACCCGGCCTCGTACAGCGCGTCGTTCTGCTCGGCGAAGGCCTTCGCCGACTCCTCCTGGCGCCCGAAGACCTTCACCAGGTTGTGCCCGGTGTACATCTCCTCGATGTGCGCGTTGAGCTTGCCGGTGGTCTTCCACTGCTGCACGAACTGCGGCTGCGACCGCTTGCCGACCTTCGTCGCCACGAAGAACGACAGCGGCACGGTGACCAGCGCCACCAGGGCGAGCAGCGGCGAGACGTAGAACATCATCACCAGTACGCCGACGATGGTGAGCAGTGAGTTCACCAGCTGGCCCATGGTCTGCTGCAGCGTCTGGCCGATGTTGTCGAGGTCGTTCGTCGCCCGGCTGAGCACCTCGCCGCGCTGCCGCTTGTCGAAGTACGACAGCGGAAGCCGCGACAGCTTCTCCTGGACGTCGCCGCGCATGTTGAAGACGGTCTTGTTGATGGCGCGGTTCGAGAGCCGCGTCGAGATCATCATCAGCAGTCCCGCGACCAGGAACACGCCGAGAGCGAGCAGAAGGACCTCACCCATGGCGCCGAAGTCGATGCCCTTGCCCGGGGTGAAGTCGACCCCGGAGAGCATGTCGGCCATGCCGCCGTCGCCCTTGTCGCGCAGGCCCTCGATGGCCTGGTCCTTGGTGACGCCGTCCGGCATGTCACGGCCGACGATGCCCGCGAAGAGCAGGTCGGTCGCCTTGCCGAGGATCTTGGGGCCGAGCACGGTGAGCGCCACGCTGAGCACTCCGGCGCCGATCATCCCGTACATCGTGGTGCGCTCTGGCTTGAACTGCGCGAGGAGCCGTCTGCCGGACCCCTTGAAATCCATCGACTTGGAGTCCGGCCCCATCATCGGTCCACCCATGCCACCAGGGGGCATTACGCGGCCTCCGCTTCCGTCAGCTGGGAGAGCACGATCTCCCGGTAGGTCTCATTGCTCTCCATCAGCTCGTGATGGCGTCCCGTCCCCACGACCCGGCCCTCGTCGAGGACGATGATGCGGTCGGCGTCCCGGATCGTCGACACGCGCTGGGCGACGATCACGACGGTCGCCTCGGCGGTCTCGCGGCCGAGCGCGGCCCGCAGGGCGGCGTCGGTGGCGTAGTCCAGGGCCGAGAAGGAGTCGTCGAAGAGGTAGATCTCGGGGCGCTGCACCAGGGTCCGCGCGATCGCGAGCCGCTGGCGCTGGCCGCCGGAGACATTCGTGCCGCCCTGCGAGATCGGCGCGCTCAGGCCCTCTTCAAGGCCTTCGACGAAGCCCTTGGCCTGGGCGACATCGAGCGCGTGCCAGAGCTCCTCGTCGGTCGCGTCCGGGTTTCCGTAGCGGAGATTGGAGGCGACCGTGCCGGCGAAGAGGTACGGCTTCTGCGGTACGAGGCCCACCGTCCTCGCGAGCAGCCCGGGTTCGATGGTGTGCACGGGCACGCCGTCCACCAGGACCTCGCCCTCGGTGCTGTCGATGAGCCGCGGCACGAGGCTGAGCAGCGTCGACTTGCCGCTGCCGGTCGACCCGATCACGGCGGTCGTCTCGCCGGGCCGTGCGACGAGGTCGACGGCCTTGATGACGGGCTCCTCGGCGCCGGGGTAGCGGAAGCCCGCGTCGCGGATCTCCAGGTGGCCGTGGCGCCGCAGTTCGGTCACGGGGGAGGCCGGGGGCACCACGCTGCTCTCGGTGTCCAGGACCTCCTCGATGCGCTCGGCGCAGACCTCGGCGCGCGGCACCATCATGAACATGAAGGTGGCCATCATCACGGACATCACGATCTGCATCAGATACGCGAGGAACGCGGTGAGCGCCCCGATCTGCATGCCGCCGCTGTCGATGCGGTGCGCGCCGAACCACACCACGGCGATCGACGAGATGTTCACGACGGTCATGACGATCGGGAACATCAGTGCGAGCAGCTTGCCGGTGCCGAGCGACACCTCGGTCAGCTCGCCGTTGGCCTGCCGGAAGCGGTCCTTCTCGTACTCGTCGCGGACGAAGGCACGGATGACGCGGTTGCCGGTGATCTGCTCGCGCAGCACGCGGTTCACGGTGTCCAGGCGCACCTGCATGGTGCGGAAGAGCGGGCGAAGGCGCTTCACGATCAGGCTCACGCAGATCGCCAGGACGGGCACGACAGCGACCAGGACACCCGAGAGCGGTACGTCGAGGCCCAGGGCCATGACGATGCCGCCGACGCACATGATCGGCGCCGAGACCATCAGAGTGAACGTCATCAGAACCAGCATCTGTACCTGCTGGACGTCGTTCGTGGTCCGGGTGATCAGGGACGGCGCGCCGAACTGCCCCAACTCCCGCGCGGAGAACGACTGCACGCGGTCGAAGACGGCGGCCCGGACATCACGGCCGAGGGCGGACGCGGTACGGGCTCCGTAGTAGACGGCCCCCACGTTGCAGACCACCTGGGCGACGGTGACGGCGATCATGACGCCGCCGAACGAGAGGATGTAGCCCGTGTCGCCCTTCACGACACCCTCGTCGATGATGTCGGCGTTGAGCGTGGGCAGATACAGCGAGGCGCAGGTCTGCAGGAACTGCAGAAGGACCAGCAGGGCGATGGGCTTCTTGTACGGACCCAGACGGGCCCGTAGGAGTCGTATGAGCACGGAGTCTCTCGAGAGGCGTGGGCGGGGTAATGGCGAGGTCGACCCCATACTCCGACATCGCACCCACCCGCGCGCAACCGATTAACCCATGACCCAGTAAAATATTAGCCTGGGTCAATAAGTCGCCACGCCGAAGGGTCAGCCGTCAAGTGCCCCGGGGTGCGCCTGTTCCCGCACGGTCCGGTACTGCTGGCGCACGGCCTGGCCCACGGCATGCTCGTCGCCCGGCTCGAAGACCTGCGCGGAAGCCCCCTGCCAGTACGGCAGTTGACCGTTCAGCGCCCAGGCCGCCTGCCGCGCCGCACCGATCGCCGCGTAGTCCGCGGGCTGCGGCACCACGACCTGCGTGCCGAACAGGATCGGCGCCACGGCCTGCACGGCCGGCAGCTCGGCAGCCCCGCCGAGCAGGAAGATCCGGCGCACCTCGACGCCCCGCGACCGCAGCACGTCGAGCGCGTCCCCGAGCCCGCACAGCATGCCCTCGAAGGCCGCCCGCGCCAGATGCTCGGGCCGCATCGACTCGCGCCGCAGCCCTGTCAGGGTGCCCGCCGCGTGCGGCAGATTCGGCGTCTTCTCACCCTCCAGATACGGCAGGAGTACTAGCCCGTGCGCACCCGGCGTCGACTTCATGGCCAGCTCGGAGAGCCCCTCCAGATCGGGCAGCCCCAGCATCTCGGCGGCGCCGCGCAACACGCGCACGGCGTTCAGCGTGTGCACCACCGGCAGATGCAGTCCGGTGGCGTCCGCGAGCGAGGTGATCGTCCCGCTCGGATCGACGAGCGCCTCGTGGTGGACGGCCATCACGGACCCCGAAGCCCCCAACGAGACGACCGCGTCACCCTGTTGGACCCCCAGCCCGAACGCCGCCGCCATCGTCTCGCCGGTCCCCGCCGAGATCAGCAGTCCCTCGGGTGTCGTCCCCGCGGCCTCGGCGGGACCGATGACCTCGGGCAGCATCGCCTGGTGCCCGAGCGCGAGCTCCACGAGGTCGGGGCGGTACGAACCCGTCGCCGCCGACCAGTAGCCGGTCCCGGAGGCGCCGCCGCGGTCGGTCGTGCGCCGCGCGGGCCGCCCGAGCAGCTGCCACACCAGCCAGTCGTGCGCCTGCATGAGGGAGGCGACGCGCTGTGCGGCCTCCGGCTCGGTCTTGGCCAGCCAGCGCAGCTTCGTCACGGGGTGTGCCGCCTGCGGGACGCAGCCCACGGCCTGTGCCCAGGCCTCGCGGCTGCCGAGTCCGTCGATCAGGTCGGCGGCGGCGACCTGCGCCCGCCGGTCGTTGCCGACGAGCGCGGGCCGCACGGTGTTGCCGTGCTGGTCCAGGGCGACGAGCGCGTTCTGCTGCGCGGAGACGCCGATGGCCTGCACGCCTTCGAGCAGCCCGCCGCCCGCTGCCTCGCCGAGCGAGAGCAGCCAGGCCTGCGGATCCACGTCCGACGGACGGCCGCCACCATCGGGGCTCTCCGTCGGATGCGGGGCATAGCCCTGCTTGAGTACGGCGCCCGAGTCCGCGTCACAGACCACGATGCGCGTGAAATCGGGCGAACTGTCCAACCCTGCGACTATCCCCATGCCTGGAATTCTGCCGCACCGCGCGACGTGTCCCGTACCTCAGCTCCCGGGAACGGCCTCCGTCACGTACTGGTCACGTATTGGTGGTGCCCCAGTCGTCCTCGCCACCGCCCTGGCCGCGCTCGCGCAGCGAGCGCACCCGGTCGGTCACCGAGTCGGGGACCCGGTCCCCGACCTTCTCGGACACGGAGTGGAAGGCCTTGCCCGCCACGTCGCGGCCCTGCTGCGTCGCGGACTCGACCGTGTTGCGCACGGCCGGGTTCTGCGAGAACTCGCGGGCGGACTTCTTGAGCTTCTCGTAGCGCTCGCGACCGGCCCGGGTACCGAGCACGTACCCGAGAGCCAGTCCCGCCACGAATGTGAGCCGGTAGCGCATGACTGCCACCCTTCCCTTGCGTCGGCGTCGAGCGTGTGTTCGCTCGTCTGCTGCTCTGTGTCGGCGGTGGGGGATACCGATTGGCGGAGCACCCCCCTGCTTGCGCTAATGTATGTGTCGCAGCGACCGCCCGCCGCCTGGAGAGTTCCCAGGTAGGTGCGTTCGATGCATACGAGACGATCCCCTGTAGCTCAATTGGCAGAGCAGCCGGCTGTTAACCGGCAGGTTACTGGTTCGAGTCCAGTCGGGGGAGCTCGGTCTCCTGTAGCTCAATTGGCAGAGCAGCCGGCTGTTAACCGGCAGGTTACTGGTTCGAGTCCAGTCGGGAGAGCAAGTGAGAAGGACCCTTGAGAAGCCACTCAGGGGTCCATTTTCATGCCTGGTGGAACCATGTGGGCAGCCCTGCGGTCCTCATGGTCGAGCTATGCCGACCATCCGAAGCAGGAGATCGTATGAGCGGCTATGCTGCGGCAGACGGCGCGCACAAATGTGCGCGACGCGCCGTTAGGGGCGGTAGCTCAGCCGGTTAGAGCAGCGGACTCATAATCCGTCGGCCGTGGGTTCGAGTCCCACCCGCCCCACCCCAGCAGAAACGTCGTGACCTGCGGGAACGCCGTTTCGACGCTAGTCGGGCCGCGGCATTCGCTGTACGAACGCTGCATCGACTCGCCGTAGGCTCCTTCATATGGCTTACGTCAGGACCAATGAGCGCCTGAGCGGCGACCCCTCCTGCACGGTGATGTGGCGGACCGGTGGTTCCCGCCAGGGGCAGACGCAGCGCGATACCTTCGACGACGGCGACGTGGCGAAACGGGTCCGCGACCTGGTGAATGGTCGCGGACAGCAATGGCCGCCGGGTGGGTCAAGGGGGAGGGTTTCGTCGAACCTGGTGAGCCCTCGATGCCAGACGCGGAAAAGTTCTCGGTCTACGCGCACGCCTACGTAGGGCTGCGGCCTCGCCGCAGAGGCGACGCACTACCTGTTCCCTACGCTCGTGCAGCGGCTCACGCACCGTCCCGAGGTGCCGCTGCAGTGGAGGTGCCAGCAGCTGTTGACCGTCGGCACCGGCGAACAGATCTGGGGTCTGCTCGACGTCCTTCCCGGCACCTTCGACAGACTTCCGGAGACCTTGGACGCGGCGTCCAAGAAGGACATCGTCAGCCGCATAGAGCATGCCGTGACCGTGCGCGAGTGGGCGGAGCGGACGGCTCCTGATACCGGTCCTGAAGAACTGCCACGGAGCTGAGACACGGGCGCCCGGACACGGGCTGAGACAGCTCAGAAACTCGCTGGTCAGGGCTGTGCTCTATGGCGCGAGCCGCGAGATCCTCCAGTCGCCTGCAACTACCAAGTGAACCGGATGCGAGGGGAACCCCCTGGTCGACCGGCAGTTGATCGACCCTCAGGCGAGATTGTCGAGTGCGGCGAGGATGTCGGCCGGTTCGGCGCGGGTGGTGCAGTCGGAGATGGCGAAGGCCCAGCGGATAGTGCCGTCCCGGTCGATGACGTGAGGCGCGGGGACGTCCGCGCCATCACCCGTACTTCGTCGTGTCGCAGGCCGTCCTCCCGTTCCCCGGAATTTCACGCACGGCCACCGCAGGCCGGTGGGCAGGATGCGCATGACAACCAGGGCGGCACGCACGGCGAGCCCGGACAGTGTCCGGACAAGACGCCGACCAGGACGGACAGGAGCCTGCTGTCCGGGACAGCCGTAAGCGGTTGATCCGGCTCAGCCGATCTAGGCAAGCTCGGTGCCGCAAGAGATCAGACACAAACCACGCTGAGCCGCGGTCCGGGCTCGGGTCCGGCGCGACGTTGCCGGACAGGTCGGCAGGGCCGGTGGACCACAGCACTTACGGGCCGGACGGCGAGCGTCGCGGACAGCTGCCGCAGCAGGGCGGATGCCGTTCTGCGCCCGTACGGCAGAAGCGGGAGACCTGGTGTTCCTAGTGAGGGAGAAATACATGCGTATTCATCGCGCCATTGCGACTGCGGCCGTTGGTGCCGCTCTTGCGCTGGGCGGCTCGGCCGGGTCGGCGCTTGCCGCCTCACCCGGCGCGTCCACCACCGACACGGCCGCGTCCAGCCGTGTCGCGCAGTGGGAAGGGGCCAGCACCGTACAGGGGGTCGCGCACTACTGGGCCACTTACAACAGCATGGGGGCATGCACTGCGGCCGCAGTCACGGTCGTACAGTCCAATCCCGACCGCTACTACCATGCCGAATGCACAGAGTACGGAACCAAGGCCAAGCTGTGGGTCTGGTACTGACAGCCCGCAGTACCGCGAGGCGGCAGGCTGTCTCATTGAGGGCGCTGGCCTGCGGAGGCAGCCGCTGACGGGATTGCGGCGCATAGGCTGGATGCCGTTCGGCTGCCCGTGATCGGCGAAGGCGGGGGTGCCCGGTATGGCCGGGCACCCCCGCACGCGGGGAGCAAAGGCCTCCTCCAGCTTCGGCGAACGGCGGGGTCACCCAGGTCGAACAGATTCGCTCTCATACCCGACCAAGTAGTCGCTTGTCTCAACCTCAGCGAGCAGAGACATGCCGATGGTCCAGAACGTGCCTCTCTTGCCTCATGCCTCACGAGAAGCTCGTGCCCGACGTCGAACAACGGCGAACTGGTCACCACAGGCTCAGAGGCCTGCCAACCGCAGCTGCGGACCGAATGCGGTGAGTGATCTGCCCATCGGATTCGCCCAGAGCGAGGCCAGCGCGTATCGCCGAGCCGATGGCCCGGGAACGGCCAGCGGGCCCGCGGAGGTCGGCAAGAGGGCTGCCGGGATCGCGGCGCCGCGCCAACCATTCGGGCCCGGTTCTCCGCCGCAGTGCCCAGTCGAAGGTGCGCAGGCTGCTGACAGGAATGGTTGTCGCAGGTGTGGCAGACAGTTGGGCCATCGATCCCCCAACCCAGACGAGGGATGACGCCGTGCGCGAGCTGGTAGCCGTACAGGTGGCCCGGCACTGTGCCGCGTCGCGTCCCGGCCGGCGGCCCGTTCGCGCCAGAACGACCGTTTCTGCCCGGAGGGCCGCCAGGACGGGGGGCGTCCTGGCAGCCGCGCGCCTGGGCGGGTGCGCGCCGGGCAGGTCTGAGCGGCGTCAGTCGCCGCTGGCGATGAAGCCGGCTATAGCGGCAGCGACGGCTTCGGGCTGCTCATCGGGGATGAAGTGCCCGGCGTCGGGCACGACGACTCCGGTGATGTTGTCGGCCCATGGGCTGATGGAGGCTGCCATGTCCGGGATGGAGCCGTGGCTGCTGGAGATTCCGAGGATGGGCACAGTCAGGTGCTGCCGGTCGAGCGCCTGGTGGTTCTTGCGCGCCGACTCGGCGGAGTCTCGGTAGTAGGCGAGGGAGGCGCGGAGGCCGCCGTCGGCGGCGAGGGCCGCTGCGTAGTGGTCGAGGTCGGCGTCGTCGAACGCGTCGGGAGAGAGTGCCTTCGTTTTCAGGAACCAACCGACATAGTCCCGTTCGCGGCCGGCGAGCAGGGTCTCGGGCAGGTCGGGCACGAGGTGGAACGCGAAATGCCAGGTCTTCCACGCCCGAGCCGGGTCGGTGGGAATCGTTTCCGGGAGGGTGATGCCGGGGATTCCGGCGTCGAGCAGGGCGACCCCACGCAGCTGGCTCTCGTAGTTGAGGGCGAGGGAGAAGGCAATCCAGGCGCCGATGTCGTGGGCGGCCAGCCAGTAAGCCGACACTCCGAGTGCCTTTACGGCGGCGTAGACGTGGGCGGCGACCGTGTGGGTGTCGTAGCCGTGCTCCGGGCGGTCGGAGTGGCCCTGGCCCGGCAAGTCGATCGCGATGACGCGGAACCGGTCGGCGAGACTGGGCATGACCTTCCGCCAGGCCTGCCAGGTTTGCGGGAACCCGGCGAGCAGGACGACAGCAGGGCCGGCCGGCTGGCCGCCTTCGACGGCATGAAGGCGGATGCCGTCTGCGTCGACCCAGCGGTGGGTGAACCCGTCCAGGTCGTGCAGGGGCAGGTCGCGGACAGGGTTGGCTTCGGAGACATGCTGAGTGGCGGTGGCAGGGTCAGTCACGGGAATCCTCCATTGGTGTGGGGTTTGCTGGTTCGGTGCTGTGCCCCAGGGCGAGGCCCGCGGGCGCGATGGCGATGGCGATGGCGAGAACAGTTGGGGGTGCTGGGGGTCCGGGGCCCGGCTATCTGGTCGAGGACGCCCAGCAGCAGGACAGGGCCGAGGCCGGAATAGAGGCCCGTCCACAAGCACGCCGCTGGCGGCAACCGAGCGGGCCCGGCCCGCGCCGCGGGGACGTGCCGGGCGGCGGACGCGGGGCCGCCAGTGCGTCCTCGGCCCTGCGGTCTCGGGGACTGCCAGCCAGGCAAAGCCCGCCGCCGCGCAGGCGCCGAGGTAGCACCAGAACACGGCGCGGGTCGGCGCCGGGACGAACTCCGCCAGCAGGCCCGCGCCGATGACACCGAGACTCAGGCCGCCGACGTTGGCGGCGGTGGCCAGCACCGCTGCGGTCTTGCGGCCGGACATGATCTCCGCGATCGACGACGTCGCCGTCGCGGTGATGAGACGGGTTGCCGTGCCGCTGAGGACCTGCGAGAGCAGCAGGAGGGTCAGGCGGTTGGCGAGTGCGAACCCGAGGGTGCTGACCGCTGTGAGCGTGAGCGCCAGCGCCAGCGCCACGACGGGGCGGCGTCCGATCGCGTCGGACAGTGAACCAGCCACGAGCAGCATGCCAACGACGCCGATGACGTAGGCGATCAAGACGAGGGTTGTGGTGACGGGCCCGAAGCCGAACTTCGACGCCCGCAGGCCGTGGAGCGGAACGGGCAGATTCCCGCCAGCCGGACGGCGGCGGCAGGGACCAGGCAGCGTGCCCGTGGCGCCTTCTCGGATTGCGGGGGCCCGCGGCCATGATCATGTCTGCAACATAGCACATCTTGAACTATTCAGTTCAAGATGGAATGGTGTACAGCACAGCTCATAGACATCGACACACCGGCAAGGAAGTGCCACGTGGCAGGCAAGAAGCAGTTCGACATGGACACGGCACTCGACGCCGCGATGATCCAGTTCTGGCGTGCCGGCTACGCCGACACCTCAGTGGATGACCTGTCACGGGCAACCGGCCTGAACCGCAGCTCCATCTACTCCTCGCTCGGCGACAAGGACACGCTCTTCCTACGCTGCCTGGATCGCTACGCCGCGCGCTACGGCGACAAGTACGACGCCGCCCTGTCGTGTGCAGCCTCGGAACCCCTTGCGGCTGTTCGCGCATTCTTCGATGTCACCCTCGGGCGCATCGCCGATCCCGAACTGCCCGATGGATGCCTGATTGCCCAGTCGGCCATGGCGATTCCAGTGCTGAGCCCGGCTGTCGCGGCGCACGCCAAGGAGGCGCTCGGCCTCCAGCGTTTGCGCCTGCGCGCCGCGCTGAAGGCCGGGCGATTGACCGACCAGGACGCCGATGCCTTCGCTGAACACGCGGCGGCCGTGAACCAGTCCCTCGCCGTCATGAGCAGAGCCGGGACGAGCCCTGCGCAGCTCCTGGCCATTGTGGGCGTGACCGTGGACGCGCTCTCGCAAGCGTTGCGCGCAACTAGGCGTGTTTAGGAGACCAGGGGCCGGAGCCACTCGCCGATGAAGGCGACGTGGAGGTTGGCCTCGTAGCGGACGGCAAGCTTGTCTTAGCGGGTGGCGACGCCCCGGTTGCGCTTGAGGCGATTGATCCCGCATTCCACGACGTGCCGCTGCTTGTACCTTTCCTTGCCGATCCTTCCAGGCCACGTGCCCGGCCTCGTCGGCCAGAGCCTGCAGCGCGGCCACGATCAGGGGCCCAGCTCCCGGCGAGCTGCCAGCGGCGGAACAGCTCATACACCGACTCCCAGGGGCCGTACTGCTCAGGGACGTCCCGCCACGGGGACCCGGGTCAGCGGGCGCGCCGGCCCCGGAGGAACGCCCGCCTGGGCAGGACGAGCAGCAGCAGGCTGTAGTACTGCAGCACGGGTACGGCGAGGGCGAGGACAAGAGCCAGGACCAGAAGGAGGACGTTGAGATAGCTCTCGGTATACAAATCCTTGATCCTCCGACGGCCCTCTTCACCGTCCCCCTCGACCAGTCCCGGGGTGGTTTTCAGGATCCTCAGCATCGCCAGCCGGCACACCATGCTCGCCAGGAGAACCGTGTAGTAGAACGCCGCCGCGAACCGGTCACGGCCGAAGGCGCCAATCATCTCCGTCGGCAGGGGGAGCACGACGACGGACAGCAGCCATCCCATGTTCCACACCATCAAAGAGCGGGGGACCCTCGCGACCGACGAGAAGGTCCGGTGGTGCTCCTGCCAGATGTTTGCGATGACCGCGAAGCTGAGCAGGAAGCTCCAGATCTGGTCGAGGTGACCGGTGAACACCTCGCTGGCCTGCTTGTGGGCGGACACGGCCTCCGGGACGAGATCGATCAGCGGCAGGATCAGCAAAGTGATCGAGATCGCGGTCACCGCGTCGGTGAACAACACCAGCCGTTCGCCCGAGGCACCCCCTTCGCTCCTGCCCGGCGCGGGAACCGGCGGCTGAGCCGGGTCGTATCCTCCCGTGCCGGTTTGGTCGACGGCGTCGCTGGCACTCATGCGTGTTGCACCTTTCTTCTGTCCGGTCCGTCGGGCCGGGGTCTGCCGACTGCGGCGGCTCCCACGACCAGGGCGGACCCCAATGTCTGGCTGTACAAGGGTTGTTGGGCAAGCGGATTCGAGTCCGAGCACGAAGCAGCCGCTGCCCACGGGGCAGGCCGGGGCTCAGGGCTGCCCGGAGGCGCGCACCTTCAGCGCTCCCGAGCGGGTGAGCAGCGCGGCGATCGCCATGAACACCAGCCCGTTGGTGACGATCGAGGCGATGTCCTCAGGCGGGGCGCCGTGCCGGAAGAAGAAGCGGCCCAGCTCGGACTCGAACCAGTAGGTGGCGCCGATGGAGAACACCGAGCGGGCGACGATCAGGCCGATCCAAAGCGCCGCGTAGCTGCGGCCGGCCCGGGCGACGACCTGGCCGTCCGGCTCCCGGAAGACCTGGACCTGGCTGACGGCGACAAGGCCGAACAGCACGCCGGCCGCGAGGCCGCAGATTTCGATGGCCAGGCCGATCCCGTCGTCGAAGAAGGTGTGGACGAATACGGGGACGATGATCACCGCGATGATCAGCGGGCGGAGCAGGCGTCCGCGGCTTATTGCCTTGGTGCCGAGGTCGGCGTGCAGGGTCGTGAGCAGCACGACGACGTTGATGAGGAGAGCGCTCTGCAAGGTGGACATGGTTTCCGCCGGTAGGTGAAGGGGTTCTTGTCCACACAGCGTCGGACCTGTGCCACGGCCCGGGCGTCGGCCCAGGAGCCGAGGAGGGTGGAGCGCCGATACCTCCACCCTTCTCCACCCTCCTCCACCTGCGGGCGGGCCCCGACCCGGCTGCGGTGCAGAGGTGCATGCCAAGCTGAAACCATGGTCGTTACCACCGAAGGCAAGCCGTCGTCGGCGCACCCCGTGCCACCGCGACCGATCCTGGCGCGTGCCGACCTCTGGCAGCATGCGCTGCCCCGGGTGCTCGGGTTGGCTCTGGTGCTGGTCGGCCTGCCGTTCTCGGACGGTCTTGTCTGGTCCGCCACCACCTGGGCGCTGGTGGTGCTGATGAGCGGCGCCTGGGCTCTGTGGTGCGCGGCCGGCTTCCGTGCGGGATCTCCGGTGCCCGAGGCGTTGGCAGTGCCGATCCTGGGCGTCGCAATGATCAGCGGGAACCTCCTCGTCACCCTCGAACCCAAGGCCATGCTGGCCACGGCAATCGTCGGCATGGCGGCGGTGTCGTCCGGAGCGATCCTGTCCACGCTGGTCAGCACGGCCGTGCTGGCGGCCGGCGTCCTGGCGCTGGCGATCGGCGGGATCGTGGCCGGCTTGCCCGGGCAGGCATGGGCGCGCGTCGCCGCCTGGATCGCCGTCCTGCTGGCCCTTCAGCTCGCCGGCGCGACCCGGCGCAGCATCGGGACTCAGCACGCGCAGGCGGAGGAACTGCTGCTGCAGACCCGGCGTGTGCACGAGGAGGAGCAGCGGGCCGCGGCGCTGGCCGAGCGGACCCGGGTCGCCCGGGAGATCCACGACGTCCTGGCGCAGTCGCTGGGTGCCCTGGCGGTGCAGTTGGACGTGACCGACTCGCTGCTCACCGCGGATCCGCCGCGCACCGAAGAGGCGGTGGAGCGGGTCCGCAACGCCCGCCGGATCGCCGTCGACGGACTGACCGAGACCCGCCGCGCGATCGCGGTCCTGCGTACGGACACCCCGCCCCTGCCGGAGGCCCTCACCGCGCTGGTCCACGACCACCGCACCGCCTCCGGCGCGCCCGCGGCCTTCACACCGATCGGCACCCCGCGCGCTCTCGAACCGGACGTCGGGCTAGCGTTGCTGAGAGTCGCCCAGGAGTCCCTGGCGAACGCCGCCAAGCACGCCCGCGGACAGGAGCTGACCGCCACTTTGGACTACGAAGAGGACCAGGTGAGGCTGACCGTGCTGTCCGGGCCCGCCGGCTCCGGTGGCGGCGAGGCCGGCCCACGGCCCCGAGTGGCGGGGATGGACGGCGGCTACGGTCTGGCCGGCATGCGCGAGCGGTTGCTGCTGGTCGGCGGCGACCTGACGGCCGGCCCCACCCCGCAGGGGTGGCGTGTGCAGGCGGAGGTGCCCGCATGAGTACTCGGGTCGTGGTCGTCGACGATCAGCAGGTGGTCCGCGAAGGCCTGATGACCCTGCTGGACATGATGCCCGGCATCGACGTCGTCGCCGGGTGCGCGAACGGCGAGGAGGCCGTCGCCCAGGTCGCCGAAACGCACCCGGACGCGGTGCTGATGGACCTGAGCATGCCGGGGATGGGCGGCGTGGAGGCCACCCGCCGGATCGTGACGGCGCACCCGGACGTGGCCGTCGTGGTGCTGACGACCATGGCGGACGATCGGCTGATTCTCGACGCCCTGCAGGCCGGCGCCCGCGCCTACCTGACCAAGGACGCCGGCAAGATCGAGATCGTCCGTGCGATCGAGGCCGCGCTCGCCCGGCACACCACCTTGGACCCGATCGTCCAGGAGCGGCTGCTGGCCGCCGCCATGCGCGGCGCCGACCGTACGACCGAACGGCGGCGGGCCGAACCGTCGCAGGGCCTGCTGACCCCGCGCGAGTCCGACGTACTGCGGCTGCTCGCCCAAGGGTTGTCGAACGGCGCGATCGGCCGGCGCCTGCTGGTGGGGGAGGCCACCGTCAAGACCCACATCAACCACCTGTTCGCCAAGCTCCAGGTCCGCACCCGCGCGGAGGCCGTCGCCTGGGCCCATGCCCACGGTTTCGGACCCGGTGCGGACGGCGTGCGCTCCGGCCAGCCCGCCGGGTGAGCGGCGCGCCGGGCACGTGGCTGAGCACGGCCGCCCGGCACGACGAAATTCTCGGCGATCCCACCTCACCGGGTTATCCATCAGGCCGTCCGACCAGCCACTCGGCACGGCTGACGCCCCATCAGGACGAGCATCATATGAGCGTCAGGACACCTCGGAGAGCGTCCTTTCAGCGTCGGGATATCGCCTGTAAAGCCCACACCATGCATCACGCGCAACCCACGAACCCGCAGGTCAGGCATCCTTCGTCACCGGCTTCAAAACAGCCACGCACTCCAGCACTCCACATGGTGCGTCGCGGAGATCCGCCGCCTGATCGGACTCCTCCGCCGCCGACACCTCACTCCGGACCCCGCCCCAACTGCACCTGCGGGGGCCCGGAGTACGGAGCGACACGACCTGGTGGCCCGTTGAGCACGCTAAGGACTGTGTTCGGCCTGCACTCGGCTTGATGACACCCCAGATCTCATCCCCGCGCTGCGGGAGAGATCAGCGGCATCGCAGTTCCCGTATGGAGCATGCAAGATCTTCGCAGCGGTTGATCTTCCATGGGTCGTCATCGTTGCGGTGATGCGACGGGAGTGGGCGGCGAAGATGGAGCAGCAGCAGGGTGCTGGCCCGCCTCGCCACCTGATGCCTAATCAACTTCAGGTGACCCGAACTTGGATGGCGCTGTGGCGGTCTCGAGCTGTTCGTGCAGCGGTTCGACCCGCTGTAGCGTCTGAAGACCATTGTTCAGCGGTGAAGAGCGGAGCGGTCCCATGGACAGCGCAGGCGATCGGATAGACACCTCGACCGCACATTCAGCGCGGGTGTACGACTACATCCTGGGAGGCAAGGACCACTACCCTGTCGACGCCGAGGCAGGCGACGTCATGTGCCAGCACTGGCCAGCTCTGCCTGTGCACATGGTGGAGAACCGGCGGTTCATGCACCGTGCCGGGCGATTCCTCGCCCAGAAGCAGGGTGTCCGGCAGTTCCTCGACATCGGCACCGGCCTGCCCACAGCCCCCAACCTGCACGAGGTGGTGCAGGAGGTGGCACCGGAGTCCCGAGTGGTCTACGTCGACAACGACCCCATCGTCCTGGCTCACGCCCGCGCCCTCCTGCAGAGCTCGTCCGAGGGGGCGACCGCCTACATTGACGCTGACATGCACGCCCCGGACGCCATTCTGGACAGTCCCGAATTCCGTGCGCTGATCGACGTGAACGAGCCGGTCGGCCTGATGATCATAGGGATACTGCACTTCATCTTGCCCCCGGACGACCGGCGGTTGGTGCAGCGACTGCTCGATCCGCTGCCGTCGGGCAGCTTCCTGGCGATGACCATCGGAACCGCCGACTTCGCGCCCGAGGAAGTCGGCCGGGTGGCTGAGGAGTACGCCCAGCAGGGCATGCCCATGGCGCTGCGCGACCTGCCGACCGCCACCTCCCTCTTCGACGGGCTGGACCTGGTCGGCCCCGGAATCACCCAGGTACACAAGTGGCGGCCGGGCCCTGAGCAGGACGGCATCGACGACCGGGCCATCGCCATGTACGGAGCGGTGGCACGTAAGCCCTGACAAGTTGCCTCACCCGGGGCAGTCTCACCACCGGGCGACCCGACTCCTGAGTTGAGCGCTCCTCACAGCGATTCGGCTTCTTTCCGCGTATCCACAGAATGCCGCTCGCCCAAAGTGTTCCCTGCGCGGTCCTGAATCACCTGCCAGACCTGCGGCACACTCAACCCTCGTGGAGCGGCATGCGCGAATCGCCCTGTATTTATGGGGCGAAGGGGTTCAGGATGGTAGGTGAGATTCGCTAGAGCAATGAGTTTTGGTCCCGTGTTGACGTGTCGACACGGGGCCCGGATCGAGGTGGATGGAGCGGGGGACGCAGGGGGGTGGAAACGGGGTCCAATGTCCGATCCCCCAGCGTTTTCGCAGGTGAGACGGGTCACTTGAATGGGTTCGAGTCCCACCCGCCCCACCGAAGCGCTGGGCGCAGGAACGATTCCACCTGCGTCAACAGCGCAGACCTCCCGGCCCTTCTCTTTGCGGGGACATGCGGGCCCAGGGAGACAGCGGTGGCCCCGGCCGGATCGGCGCGGGGTGCCACCGCCTTCCACGTTCCGGCGGGCCGGACCTCAGACGCGCTCCAGAACCACGATCGGGATCGCCCGGTCCGTCTTCTGCTGGTACTCGTCGTACGCGGGCCACGTCGCGGCCATCGTCCGCCACATCCCCGGCTTCTCCTCCGCGGTCGCGGTACGCGCACGGGCGCTGAAGCGGTCGCCCTTCACCTGTACCTGGACCTCGGGGTCCGCCTCCAGGTTGCGGAACCAGAGGGGCGGCGTGTCGGCGCCGCCGTTCGAGGCCACCACGAGCACCGCGTCGCCGTGCGGCCGGTAGATCAGCGGAGTGCTGCGCTGCTCACCGCTCTTGCGGCCGGTCGTGGTGAGGATCAACACCGTGGTGCCCTGCCAGTCGTGGCCCTCCTCGCCGTCGGTCTCCACGTAACGCTTGACATGCTCCTTGCCGAACAGCATCTGCCGTCTCTCCTTCGTCTCCTCGCGCGTTCGCGCGCCGTGCCGACCCGATGTCATGGCCACCCTGCGTCTTCCCACCTGCCCGGCGTCGAATCGACGCGCTCGATCGTGGAGTCAGCTTCAGTCCCGGGATCCTGGGCAGCAGGACTCCATGAAGATATTGATCGTCCTGGTGGTCATCGGCCTTGCCGCAGCCTGGTACCTGCAATCGCGGAAGCGCCCGTGAGCGCGCACCACGGAGACATGGCCACCGCGCCGGTGGTCGTGCATCCGCCGCTCGGCACGGGCGGCCGGCGGGTGACGGTCCGCGGGGAGATCCTCGGCCTCGCGCATTCGGACGCCGACGTCGTCGAGTTCCTGCGTCAGGCCGGTCTTTCGGACGCGGAGGGGCTGCTCGACGACATGGCCTGGGTGAAGTGGCGCGGCGGGAGCGCACACCACTACGAAGCGGCGTGAGTCAGGCGCTGCTCAGAGCGGCGCTGCTCACAGAGGCGCTGCTCAGAGCGGTGCCTGCCATGTGATCGTCGTGCCCGGGCCCATCTCGTCCGTCGTGCCGTCGTCGTACACCGTCAGGCGCACCCCCGTCCGCCCGTCCGCCAGCGTCGCCCGCGCGTCCACCGCCACCTCGATGCGCGTCACGTCGGGGCGGCGCGACGCCGTGGCCAGGGCGCGGCGCAGGGCGGCCAGGAGGTGGCCCGCAGCGGGGTCCGTGATGCGGGTGTCGACGGCTCCGGTGAAGTGCACGGACGGCTGTACGCCGACGACGGCGGCCGCGCCCGCCGTCTCGCGGAGCACCTTGCCGCGGAACGTGGTCGGGGCGTCGGCGGGCGGCTGCTGGAGCGCGAAGATCGCCGTACGGACCTCCTGGATCGTGGACTCCAGCTCGTCCACGGCCTGGTCAAGGGTGGACTCGACCTGGGGCGAGCGGTCCCTGCGCCGGGTCGACTCCAGCATCATGCCGGTGGCGAAGAGCCGCTGGACGACGAGGTCGTGCAGGTCGCGGGCGATGCGGTCGCGGTCCTCGAACACCGCGAGGCGCTGCCGCCGCTGCTGGGCGTCCGCCAGGACGAGGGCAAGGGCGGCCTGCGAGGCGAACTGGGTGGCGAGGAGCCGCTCCACGGAGGTGTAGGCCCGCTCGCCCCTGCGGCGGGGCAGCGCGAGCGTCCCGATGAGCCGGCCGCCCGCCTGGAGCGGCAGCATCAGGCTCGGCCCGAAGTTGGACCGCACGTGGGTGGTCATCCGGGGGTCGGTCGCGGAGTCCTCGATGAACACCGGCTCGCCCCCGAGCAGTTGCTCAAGGACTGCGCTGCCGGGCTCGATGGTGGTGCCGATGAGGTCGTTCTGGAGGTCGTGGGGGTGGGCTCGGGCCTCATCCGGGGGCTCGGCGGCGTCCTGTGCCGCCGTCGCCGTCGCCGCCGCGACGATCCGCATGCCGCCCTGGTCCGTGGGCTGCAGGATCACCCCCGCGGAGGCGTTCGCGAGGATCCTGGCCCGCTCGGCGACCGTCATCAGCGCGTCGGCCGCCGGTTCGCCGGTGAGCAGCGCCGTGGTGACCGCGGCCGCCCCGTCGATCCACCGCTCGCGCTGCCTGGCCGCCTCGTACAGACGTGCGTTGCCGATCGCGATGCCCGCCTGGCTCGCGAGGACGCGGAGCAGTTGCAGGTCATCGTCGGTGAAGCGGCCCCCGTGCTTCTCGTGCTTCTCGGTGAGGTAGAGATTGCCGAACGCCTCGTCGTGGACGTGCACGGGAACGCCGAGGAAGCTGTGCATCTCCGGGTGCCCCGGCGGCACGCCGCACGAGCGCGGATCGGCCGTCAGGTCGTCGAGGAGGAGCGGCCGTGGCTCGCGGAGAAGGGTGCCGATGAGGCCCGAGTGGCCGTCGGGCAGGCGGCCGATGCGGTCCCGCTCGGCCGCGGTCAGGCCCGCCGTGAACAGGTCGGTCAGCCTGCCGTGCCCGGGGTCGATGACGCCGAGCGCGCCGTACCGGGCGCCGGTCAGCTCGGCCGCGCTCTCCACGATGTGCTGGAGCGTGGTGTGCAGTTCCAGGTCCGAGCCGACGCCGAGCACCGCGTCCAGGAGGGGCACGAGGGGCAGGGGCAGGTCGTGGCCGCTCATCGCGCGGCGCCTGCTGGGCCTCCGCCGGTCCCGCCGCCCCGCGCCTTCTTGACCAGGCTCAGCAACGAGACCACCATCCACGCCCCCTCCAGAAGCAGAAAACCCCACTGCCGTTCATAGAGAGCATCGCCCGCCGTGAGCCCCGACCCGGCGAAGTTGAGCCAGAGGTAGGACCAGGTGCCCGTGCCGAGCCTGCCCGCCTGGGCCAGGACGAAGGCGAGCAGGATCAGCGCGGAGCCGATCAGCTGCACGGTCATCGAAATCGACATACGGGCACTCTTCCGCGGGGAGCCGAGATCAGCGGGGAGCGCCGCGATCAGCCGGAGAGCGGGTTGAGGACCAGCGGCTGGATCTTGCCCTCCAGCATCGCCCCGAGCCCCATCACGGCGCACACGTCGGGCCGCTCGGCGATCGCCACCGGCATCCCCGTCGCGTCCCGCAGCATCTGGTCCAGCCCCGGGAGCAGCGCGCTGCCGCCGACCATCATGATCCCGCGATCGGCCAGGTCGGCCACCAGGTCCGGCGGGCAGTCCCGCAGCACCTTGCCGATGCCGTCGAGCACGGCGGTGAGCGGGGTGTGGATCGCGTTGCGGACGGCGGCGGTGTCGACGTGCACCGAGCGGGCGAGTCCCGTGGCGACGTCGCGGCCGTGGATCTCCGTCGACTCGGGCCCCTGCGAGGTGAGGCCGTTGCCGCTCAGGGCGAGCTGAAGGGGACGTACGGACTGACTGGGCAGCATCAACTCGTGATGGTGGCGCAGGTGCTGGACGATCGCCTCGTCGATCACCTCACCACCGACCGGGATCCGCTGAGCGGTGACGATCGACCCCATCGACAACACCGCGACCTGCGTGGTCGCGGCCCCGCAGACCAGGATCATGGTCGCTTCGGGCCGCTCGACGGGCAGCCCGCAGCCGACCGCGGCGGCGATGAGCGTGTCCACGAGCTCGACCCTGCGCGCCCCGAGCCCGACCATCGTCTCCACGGCGGCGCGCCGCGCCAGCGGGTCCGCGTCGTGCGGCGTGCAGGCGGCGGCGCGCAGGCGGGGCTTGCGGCGCAGGGTGCGCCTGAGCTTCTCGCCGATGAGGTGCCGCAACATGCGCTGGGCCATCTCGATGTCGACGACGGTGCCGCCGGAGACCGGCCGTACGACCCGGATGTACCCCGGCGTACGTCCCGTCATCTGCTCGGCGAACCGGCCGACCGCGATGAGCGCGCCCGTCCGTGTGTTCACGGCGGCGGCGCTCGGTTCGTCCACGACGAGACCCGCGCCCTTCACGAACACCCGGGTCCTCGCGGCACCCATGTCGACGGCGATGTGGCAGCGGCGCAACTGCTCCAGACTGACGGTCATGGCAGATCCTCCCGAGAGCGCAGACCGTACGGACCGTCGGACGACGGTCCTGTCTCGCATCGTGCGATGGCCGCGGGCGGCGCGCGCGTTGGGCTGAGCCGGGCGGGGTGCCGCCGCACGGGTGGTCTTGATCGCGTCGCTGGCGGCGCAGTTAGCATCCCGTGTGACGCATACGCCCCCGGAAGAAGACGAAGCCGACGGCTCCCCCATATCCGGAGCCGACAACAACCCCCCGCTGTCCCCGCTACCAGTGGAGCCCCACGGGCCCGTCACGAAAAGGCGGATACTCGCCGATCTGACGCCTTTGCGTACGTCCGTCGACTACCGCCGTCTCTGGGCCGGCAACACGATCTCCTGGATCGGCCAGGCGATGACCGCCCTCGCGGTCTCCCTCCAGGTCTACGACATCACGCACTCCAGCTTCTCGGTCGGCCTCGTGGGGCTCTTCGCGCTCGTCCCCCTCGTGGTGTTCGGCCTGTACGGGGGCGCGATCGCGGACACGGTGGACCGGCGGAAGCTGGGCCTCTACTCGTCGCTCGGCTCGTGCGGCCTCTCGGTCGCCCTCGCGGCGGGCGCCTTCGCGGACTTCCACCACGTGTGGTTCCTGTACTCCGTGGTCGCGCTGCAGGCCGTCTGCGGGGCGCTGAACTCTCCGGCACGCGCGTCGATGATTCCGCGTCTCCTGCCGCCCGAGCAGCTGCCCGCGGCCAACGCCCTGTCGTCGATGACGGTGACGTCGGGCACGATGCTCGGCCCCATGCTGGGCGGACTCATCGTCGGCCTGTGGGGCTATCAGGCGGCGTACGCGATCGACGCGGTGGCGTTCAGCGCGGCGCTGTACGCGATGTGGCGGCTGCCTGCGATGCGGCCCCCAGGGGCTGAGGAGGGCGCCCGAGAGGGGGTCCGCAGGAAGCGGGCCTCGGTACTCGACGGGCTGCGGTTCCTGGCCACGCGGCCGAACCTGCGGATGACCTTCTTCACGGACATGTGCGCGATGGTGCTCGCGCATCCGCGGGCGCTGTTCCCCGCGGTGGCGGTGGTGTGGTTCGGGGGCGACGCGAAGACGGTGGGCCTGCTGATCGCGGCGCCCGCGGTGGGAGCGCTGCTCGGCGGGGTGTTCTCCGGGTGGCTCGGGCGGATCCGGCGGCACGGTCTCGTGGTTCTGCTCGCGGTGGCCGGGTGGGGCACGGCGATCGCCGTCTTCGGCCTTACGCGCAACCTGTGGCTCGGGCTGTTCTTCCTCGCGGTGGCGGGCTGCACGGACACCATCTCGATGGTGCTGAGGAACACGATGCTCCAGGCGGCCGTGCCGGACGAGATGCGGGGTCGGTTGCAGGGGGTCTTCATCGTGGTGGTGGCGGGCGGGCCCCGCCTCGGGGACTTCGTCGCGGGGTCGGTGGGGGATGTGGCCTCGCCCGGCGTTGCGCTGGTGGGGGGTGGGGTCGCGTGTGTCGTCGCCGTGGGGCTGCTGGGTCTCAAGTGGCGGGGGTTCGCCCGGTACGACGCGCGGGCGCCGGAGGCGTAGGGCGCGGGAGGCGTAGGGCGCGGGAGTTCACCGGTCGTGGAGCAGGTCGACGAGGCGCGACAGATCACTCACCGTCGTACGCACTCCGGCGGCGGCGAGGCGTTCGCGGGCCGTGCGGCCCGTCGCGTACCCGATGAAGGCGATGCGCAGGCTCTCGGCGGCGGCCGCCTCCGCCGGTGAGGAACCGACCATGACGCAGCGGTCCGCCGGGGTGCCCAGCTGCTCCAGCGCTCGGCGTGGGCAGTCGGGGTCGGGCATGAGGAGGGTGAGATCCGGGGTGCGGCCGTGGATCCCGGCACCGGGGAGGTAAAGCCCCTTGGCGCCCAGGTAGGCCGTCACGGCGCGCGGCGACGTGTCGGTGACGATGGCCAGGCGGAGGGTCTCAGCGGGCCGGGCCAGGGTGTGCAGGAGGCTCGCGACGTGGGGCGACGGCCTCGCGGTGAGCGCGGCCTGCAGCTCGATCTCCTCCAGGCGCGTGTGCAGCTCCTGGGCGAGCGTGCGGCGCCGGGCGAAGGCACGGAGCACGTCCATGGGGTGGATCCGGTCTGCCGTGCCGCCGACCGGGCGGGGCTCGGACAGGAGGGGAGTGCCGGCCAGGGCGGCCTCGGGATCGCGCCGCTCGGCGATCAGTGAGGTGAGGGCGCTGGCGGCATGGCGGGCGGACTGTGCCGAGTAGAGCTGGGCGAGAGTTCCGTCGAAGCAGAGGATGACGGATTCGATGGCGCCGGGCACCGGGGCGGGGGACGGCTCGGTGGTGACCTCGCAGTACCAGTCGTCGGACTGTGGCACCGCCCGGAACCGCTGTTGCAGGCGGCCCGAGCGGTTGAGACGCTCGTGCAGGTCGCTGGAGACGATCACGACGGCACGCCTGCTCTCGCGCCCGAGCAGATGACGCAGCCCGGAGGGGAACGTGGGCGCCGAGACCGTAGGGTCCGGCTCGTGGGTGAGGGTGACCCCGAGCCCGAGTACGGGGAAGACGTCCAGTGCGGCCGGGAGTTCGTTGACCGTCGCGGTCAAAGCCTGCAGGACGTGAACCTCCGGGGCCACGATCACCTCCCAGCCACGCGGCCTTGCCCGCATCTCGAACCGGTCGGGGCCGATGCCGCCCCGGACGAGGAGGCGGGAGATCTCCCGGCCCAGGTTCTCCCGGACGCTCTCCTGCCGTCCTGCCGGGCGGGCCAGGTACTCGAAGGTGAGGGTGGTCACGGGGGGCGTGGGCTGGTCGTCCGGCAGCTCACGGCTGACGCCGAGGTCGTCGAGCTGGACACTGGGGAGCTCCTCGTGGGGGGCGAGTACCTCGTCCTCGGTGTGAGGGAACTCCTGGAGCAGTTCGTCGAGTTCGGCCTGCTCCTGCTCCTGCTCCTGCTGCTGCTCTTGCTCCTGCTCGGTTGCGCCCAGTTCGCGGTTCAGCTCCAGTCGCGTCTGGAGGAGGGACTGCCGCAGGCGGCTGATCTCGGCGCGGGTGGCGTGGGCCGCCGGGCCGGGGACGCCGTCGAGGGGGGTGCCGCGCCACAGGTCCAGGGCGGTGCGGACCAGGTCCTGGGCGCGGGTGAAGTCTCCTGCGAAACGGGCGTCCCTGGCGTCGTCGTGGAGCCGCTGGAAGCGGAACAGGTCGACGGCGTCGGGGCCCGTCGGGAGGGCCAGCGCATAGGTGCCGTTCCCGGTCACCACAGAGTCGGGGCCGAGCGCGTTGCGCAGCCGGGACGCGTAAGTGCCCAGGAGACGCGCGGCGTCGGCGGGCACGGCACCCGAACCCCACATGCCGTCGATCATGTCGTCGAGGGGTACGTCCCGGCCGCGCCGGAGCAGCAGCATGCAGAGCATGGCCTGCTCCCTGGCGGTTCCGGTGGCGAGCGGGTGGCCGTTGCGGGTGACACGAAGAGGGCCCAGCAGGAAGTACGTGCGCTCGCGCGACGCGGGCGTGGAGAGCTGCGTGAGCTGGTGGAGGCCTTGGCGCTGACGGCTCGCGTCGGGGGAGTCGAGGTCCCGGACGGCCGATCGCAGCGCGCCCGGGACGCCGGCGAACTCAGATGCCAGGTCAAAGACCGACGGGTCTGCTTCCGCGGCAACTTCACTTCCCGCGTACATCTCGCACACGAGGCGGCCGAGCGAGCGGAGGTCGGCCGCCTCGCTCTGCTCGTCGTGGGGGACGAGGGCGAAGCCGCACAGCGCAGGGCCCCCTCGCGGAGGCATCCTCACATAGGCAGGGGAGAGGGCGCCGTGGGCCAGGCCTTCGGCGTGCAGGGCCGTGACCGCGTGGCCGAGAGGCGGGACCAGGTCCATGAGCTGGTCGGCAGGCAGCCCTTCCGGGTGGTCCGCCAGTAGCTCCGCGAGATTGGGGCCCTCGATGAATTCCATGACGATGTACGGGACTTCACCGTTGGCGTACTCCTGTACGGCGGCCACGTGCGCGTGTCGGAACCGTGAGAGCTGCCGAGCGGTCCCCGTGAAGCCGAGACGGAGCCACTGCGGTGCCAGTGGGTAGCGCTGCACCACCACGGGCCTTCCGCCCTGGCGCAGGTCCTCCGCGAGCCACACCTTGCCGCTCTGCCCGATCTGCCGCACCATCCGGTAGCGATCGCCGAGAAGCTCCGTGTTCCTGTTACGCCCCACGCCCAGCTGCCGCGCACTCTCCGGAGTGACCGTCGCGAACGGCTCGCCCACCGGAGTCTCCGGTCCGGTGCCCCCGCCGGAGGCGGCCACCGCCCGCAGCACCCCCGGCGCCGTCCCCGCCCGCTCGTCGATCAGCCCGCCCACTCGGGCGAGCAGCTCCCGCGTACGCCCCCGCGCGGTACGTGGCAACGTGCGCAGGAGCAACTCCCTCACACCGTCACGGAACTCGTAGACCCCGGCGGCCCCGTTCGACCCGCCGGTCATCATCCCGCTCAGGATCACCTCCGCCAGATGCTGCGGGCGCGGACGCTCCTCCACCGCGGCCTGCACGAGCCGCATGACCGGCAACTGAGGCTCGCCCACCGCCAGATGGCCCGCCAGACGGAAGGCCTCGGGGGAGGCCGTGGAGCGGAAACGGAGTACGAGGTCCTCGGGGGTGGGATCCGCGATGTCCGACCTTGCGGCGTCGGCGTCGGCATCGGGGGCCGGTGACGGTGGGCTGCGGTCCAGCCACCCCACCGCCCCCGGGAGCTGCGCCCCGCCCGCGTCCGCCACCAGTGCCGCCCAGTGCGACAGCCACGTCCCGGCGGGTTCGATGACCGGGATCGGCATCGCCCCGGCCGGTGACGGCACATCGACGGCATACGGCGTGAAGGCGAGAGCCGCGGAGGGCGCCCCCGGATGCGGCGATGAGAGGGTTCCCGGGGTCGTGGGCAGAGCCGTGGTGCGCCAGAGGCGTTCCGGGAGTGGCTGAATCACGGCCGTCGGCATCTGGGCCGCCCAGCGGCGCAGCGTGCGGTACCAGCGGGTGCCCGCCTCGCCGTGGCGCCACTGCGGGCCCATGCAGTCGCTGATCACGAGGGTGACCGTGCGGCCGGTGGCGGGTGCGTGGGCGGCCTGCGGCGGGACGGTGCCGTCCGCCTCCGCCCGATGCAGTTCCACCGTGCGGAAGATGCCGGACTGGGCGAGCGCCGTGTGGAGTTCGTGGACCAGGGGGCGCCAGATCGGCATGGTCGGTCCCGCGTCGTACACCAGACACAGGCGCAGCCAGCGTTCGTCGGCGGGGCGCAGGACCGGCAGCCAACCGCGCGGGTGGCCGCCCAGGCGGGCGATGCGGTCGGCCGTGGCCTCCTCGTCGATGACCTGGCCCACCGGGGAAGGGACGCGGCGCTTGAGGGGGCGCAGGGCGCGTTGCAGGGTGAGGGGGTGCGTCACCATCGGGGGGACGGGGACTCGGACCGGGGTGCCGGGAGCCTGGCCGGTCGTGGCCCCCGGATCAGACGCCCTCGATGCGCCTCCCGATCCGGCGGGCGCCGCCGCAGCAGAACCGCCCGCCGGAACAGGCAGTCGCAGCGGCACCCGGTCGTCCGGCGAAGGAGGAGGAACGGGGGTGGCGGGCTCCGGCGGCGACGAGCTCACCGGCGGTGACGGTGTGGACGGCGTCAACGGTACGTCGGTGGAGGCGTCCTGCGATGCAGGTGCGCCACCGTCCATCTGCCCCGCGAGCCACAGCAGTTCGGCCAGCTCGGTCGACGTGGGCCGGGAGCCGTCCGCCGCCTCCGCGAGAAGATCGGCGAGGCGCGCTACGGGCCCCCGGGGCAGCGGCGCGTCAGAGTGCATCGGGGCCCGGATCCGCCGCCTGCGTCAGGTACGGCATCAACTGCCGCGCCAGTTCGTCGCGCGAGCCCGCGTCGACCCCTGCCGCCCCCGTCAGATAGATGGCGTTCAGGAGCTGGTCGGTGGCGAGTTCGCCGCCCGTGCCGCGTTCCAGGAAGCGGGCGATGAGGGTGCGTGCGTAGGCGTCGGGCTCGCCGAGGTGGGCCCTGACGATCTCCTCCAGGTGCTCGTCACGCGGCTGGCGGAGGCGCAGCGTGACGCAGCGGCGCAGGAACGCGGGCGGGAACTCGCGCTCGCCGTTGCTGGTGAGGACGACGAAGGGGAAGGCCCGGCAGCGCACGCGGCCGCGCTCGACCGTCACCGGGTCGTCGGAGCCGTCGGTCAGGAGGCCCGCCCGCGGGGTGTGCTTGGCGATCCGTACCAGCTCGGGGATCTCGTACTGGCCCTCCTCCAGGATGTTCAGGAGGTCGTTGGGCAGGTCGAGGTCGCTCTTGTCGATCTCGTCGATGAGGAGGGCGCGGGGGCGGGCGTAGGGGAGGAGCGCGGTGCCGAGCGGGCCGAGGCGGAGATGGTCCTCGACGCCCGCGCCGTGCCGCGGTGCCCGCGCCCTCGGGGCGCGTCCGGCCGCGTAGAGCCGTGACAGCGGGTCGTACTGGTAGAGGCCGTCGTGCAGGGCGCTGCGGCTTGTGATGTTCCAGCGCAGGACCGGGCCGAGACCCAACTCCCGTGCCACCGCGTACGCGAGGCTCGACTTGCCGCTACCCGGAGGGCCCGTCACCAGGAGCGGGCGCCGCAGGTACAGGGCGGCGTTGACCAGTTGGACGCAGGTCTCCGTCGCCCGGTATGTGTGCGCCCGGTGCACACGGTCGGGGGAGGACGCCGAGCCGTCGTCCGTGGGCGTTTCGAGGACCGGGCCGCCGTCGAAGGCGCGCCAGGGCGGGGGCGGCGGCAGCTGGGTGATCCCGTCGTGGGGCTCGTTCGTGCCGGTGTAGACGGGCCACAGAGACATGATCGGGGTTCTCCGTATTCGTACGGCGGTCAGGATTCGTACGGTGGGTCAGGCGACTGGCGAGTGTCGGTGGGCGGCGGGTGCGTCGGGGAAACAGCGCGGGTCGTCCCAGAGGAGCTGCACGTCCCTCGCCCAGTGCTTCTCCGGCTCGTCCGACGCCTCCGCGCTCTCGCGCAACGTCAGGATGGTGCGCGGGAGTTCGGCGGGCGGATGGCCGTCGACATGGGCCGCGATGCGGTCGAGGAAGTCGGATCCCGTGCAGCCCATGTCGCTCCCGTGGTCGGTGTCCTCGCAGCCCGTGCGCGACCACAGGAGCACCGGCACCGGCGCGGTGAGCGAGACGTCGAAGTGCGTCACGTCGGCGTCGGGCCCGGCGCGCTCGGCGCTCGGCGGCGACGCGAACCCCGCGAGATCCGCGCCGTCGTGCCGCAGCCGGAACCGCAGCTTGTTCGGCTTCTCCTGGGTGCCGCACTCGATGCGGTGCAGGGTGGTCGTGGGGCGGTCGCGGTCGTCCAAGTGCTCCCACTTCCGCGTAAGACGGTGGCGCAGGCCGCCCTTGTGGCGGGACCGGTCCGTCACGACCAGGGGGTACGAGCAGCCGAGCGGCGTCGGGTCGTCGGCGCCGCACTCCCACTGGGCCACCGGCCAGTTGAGCAGCGCGCGAGGCAGTACGAAGGCAAGCAACTCGTCCGTACCGGGGGTGAGATGGGAGAAGGCGTCGTCGACGCGCTCCTGGACGTAACGGCGTACGTGTCCGGCGGCGAGGGTGTGCGAGCCGACGGGGTGGCGCAGGCCCTCGCGGTACGCGGACACCTCGACCAGGAGCTGGTCGTCGCCCGCGCCGCTGTGGTCGATCTCGATGAGGATGGGGGACCAGGCCGGTGAAGCGCCGGGCGTCGGCGGTGCGGGGTCCGGGGGGTCCGGGGCTTCGAGCAGGCCCGAGAGGCGGTCGGCGAGGCGCGTCACCGCGTCGGGATCGTCCACCTCCGAGAGGACGTACCAAGCCGCCGACCACAGTGAGCCGAAACCCCCGCGCGGCACGGGCGGGTCGAACGGGCCCACCGCGTCGCGGTAGAGACGCTCCGGGTCGCGGGCGACGCCGGTGACCGCCGCCCGTTCCACCAGGGCGCGCAGCCGTTCCTTGGCCGCCCGCTGATGGCCGGGGGTGGGGACCAGGTCGCCGAGCGGGGGCCAGTAGCGGGCCATGACGGAGGTGGGCAGCATCCGTCCGTTGCGTACGCCGCTCGATGCGCGGGTGGCGGCCGACACCATGCCCACGACGCGGTTGCTGTCCGCGAGGGTCACCGCCGCGCCGCTGAACCCCGGCGCGAGGGGCTGACCGTGCGCGCTCCACGCCTCGAGTTGGACCCACTCGTCGGCGATCCGCTGGGCGGCGGTGGCGCGGTACTCGGCGATGGTGCCCTCCCGGTAGCCCTTGGGGAACCCGTACACGAGGAGCCGGGGGCGGGGTTCGGCGTAAGCGTCCTCGGGCGCCGCGAACTCGGCGGGCCGCACCGGCACCGCGTGCTCGAGCTCCAGGACGGCGAGGTCACCGAGGTCGTCACTCCGCCCGTCCCAGCCGCCGTGCGCGCCGACGGCGGCGGTCACCTCACCGAGGTCGTCGCGGTGCGGGAAGGAGACGGTGACGGGGGCGTCGCCGCTGCCCCGGACGACGTGCGCACAGGTCAGCACGTGCCGCTCGGACACGAGAAAGCCGGCCCCGGTCTCGCTCCCGCACACGATGCGGGCATGCCACGATGCGCTGCTCATGGGGTGGCAGTGGCCTCCGGCGGGTTGGCGGGCCGGGGCGGCGCGGTCGGCGCGGCGGGGGGCCCGCCCTGCGCTGCGGCGGCTACTTCCGGAGCCACTGTGCCGACTGCTTCCGGGGTGACCGCGGTGGTTGTTCCCGGAGTCACAGTGCCGGCCGCTTCCGGAGCCACCGCGGTGGCTGTTCCGGGAGCCACGGTGACTGCTGCTTCCGGAGCCACCGCGGCGGCTGCGTCCCGCCTCGCCCCTCCCCGTGTCCCGGCGGGCCCGTCCGGTGCCCACACGAGGCGGACCACCAAGTGGCCCTCCGCGGTGCCCTTCACGATCACCGCGCCGGCCTCCGCCGACATCCGCACACCGAACTCGATCTCCACCGAGTCCGGGCGCAAGGTGCCGTCACGGAACACCCGCAGCGCGGACTCCGCGGCCGCGCGTGCCCCGGCGAGCGACTGCTCGAAGGTGTGGACCGCACGGGAGGGGCCGTCGCCGCCGCGGGAGACGAGGTGCGAGCCGTGCGTGTCGTCCACGTCGGCCATGACGACGGGCGTGCCGTCGTCGGTCGCGAACTCCACCAGATCGTCCATCAACGCCCCCGTCGAACCCTCGCCGCACACTTGCCAACCGCATTGTTGCGGAAGGTCCGTGCGGCTGTCATCCAGGTCACAAGCAACGGCACGGGCAACGCGGGCGCACGGGCGAGGCTGACCGATGCGGACGGGTGCGACTGGCGGGAAGGTGCCCTGGCGGCTTCCCGCCAGCACCGGTCAACACCCCTGCAACACAGGCCCCCTGACACTCTTCGCAGCACCCGGGGACCACCCCCGCCCGGGTCCGACGAAGAGAGGGCACCCATGACCCGATCACCCGCCCGGCGAAGAACGAGGCTGCTGCCGGCCGTCGGCCTCGCGTTCGCGCTGCTCCCGGCAGGGCAGAGCGCCACCGCCGCCCCCGTGGACGCACCGCAGGGGCGGGCCACCCCCGCCGCCCGCGCCGCCCACACGGTCACCCTGGTGACCGGCGACAAGGTCACCGTCACGGAGCTCGGCGGCGGCAAGAAGACCGTCACCGTCGACCGGCCCGCCGGGGCCACCGGAGCCGTCCGGAGCGAGATAGCTGGCGACCGCATCACCGTCGTACCGGACGAGGCTCGGCCCTATCTGCGCGCGGGCACCCTCGACGAGCGGCTCTTCGACGTGACGGAGCTGATACGCCAGGGGCTCGGGGACGAGAAGGGCGGCGCGCTTCCGCTCATCGTCACGTACGACGCGTACGAGAAGAGCGCGCGACGTGACGCGGGCCCGGCGACACCGCGTGGAGCCGACAAGGTGCGCGCGCTGCCGAGCGTGGGCGGCGTGGCGGTGAAGGCGGACAGGCCCGGCACGTTCTGGCGGGATGTCGCGCCCAGTTCCCCCAAGACCAAGACCAAGACCAAGTCCAAGCGCAATACGGCCGGTTCAGATGGCGGATTCGCCGACGGCATCGACAAGATCTGGCTCGACGGCCGTGTCGAGGCCGACATGGCGCAGAGCAACGAGCAGATCGGCACCCCCAAGGCCTGGGAGGCCGGGCTCACCGGCAAGGGCGTGAAGGTCGCCGTCCTCGACACGGGTGTCGACATCGGACATCCCGGTCTCAAGGACCGTGTGGACGCCACCAAGAGCTTCATCCCGGGCGAGGAGGTCGCCGACCGCAACGGCCACGGCACCCATGTGACCTCGACGGTCGGAGGCAGCGGCGCCGAGTCCGACGGCAACAAGGAGAAGGGTGTGGCGCCCGGCGCCGCCCTCTCCGTCGGCAAGGTGCTCAGCGACGAGGGCTCGGGCAGCGAATCGCAGATCATCGCCGGAATGGAGTGGGCGGCCAAGGACGTCGGCGCCAAGGTCGTCTCGATGAGTCTGGGTTCGCAGGAGGCGAGTGACGGCACCGACCCGATGGCCGCCGCCGTGAACACCCTCTCCAAGGACACCGGAGCCCTCTTCGTCATCGCCGCGGGCAACACCGGCGCCCCTTCCTCGATCGGCTCTCCCGGCGCCGCCGACTCCGCGCTGACCATCGGCGCGGTCGACTCCGCCGACAAGGCCGCGTACTTCACCAGCCAGGGCCCCCGCCACGGCGACAACGCCCTCAAGCCCGACCTGTCGGCGCCGGGCGTCGACATCCTCGCCGCCCGCTCCCAACTCGTCGACGGTGAGGGCTACTACACCGAGATGAGCGGTACGTCGATGGCGACCCCGCACATCGCGGGCGTCGCCGCCCTCCTCGCCGAGAAGCACCCGGACTGGAGCGGCGCGCGCCTCAAGGACGCGCTGATGTCGACGTCCGAGCAACTGGACGCCTCGGCCTATGAGTTGGGTGCGGGGCGCGTCAGTGTGCCCCATGCCGTCGACGCGCAGATCACCGCGAGCGGGAGCGCCGACCTCGGCTTCTACTCCTGGCCGTACGGGGACAACAAGCCCGTCACGAAGACGGTGACGTACACCAATTCGTCCGACGCGCCTGTGGAGTTGGCTCTCGCCGCCGAAGGTGCGGCACAGGGCGTGGCGACCCTCGCCGACAAGACGCTCACCGTTCCCGCGCACGGCACCGCGTCGACCACGGTGACGGGGGACGGCGCGAAGGCGCCCGTCGGCAACACCAGCGGACGTATCGTCGCCAGCGCCGCCGGGAAGCCGGTCGCACACACCGCGTTCGGCCTGGTCAAGGAGGAGGAGCGGTACACGCTCACCGTCCACGTCAAGGGCCGTGACGGCGCCGCGACAGGCGCCGGTCTGGTGCTCCAGCGGCTCGCAGAGCAGGTCGACCCCGTCCAGGCGGAGGTCGGCGACTCCGGCACTCTTGAGCTGCGCCTGAAGCCAGGAACGTACGCCCTCTCCTCGTTCCTCGACGTACGCGGCGGCAAGGGCAAGGACTCCCTCGGCCTCGGCTTCCTCGCCGCGCCCGAGATCGTCCTCGACCAAGACCGTGAAGTTACCCTGGACGGGCGGAAGTTGCGCGAGATCGGCGTGGACGTCGGCAAGCGGACCGAGACCCGCCAGCTCCTGATGGAGTACGACCGGAAGGCGAACGGCGCCGATCTGATGGGCGCGGTGCAGGTGCCGGTCAAGTACGACAGCATCTTCGCGGCGCCCACCGCCGAGGTCGCCGACGGAAGCTTCGAGTACCGCACCGTCTGGCGCCTCGGGAAGCCCACCCTGGACGTCAAGGGCCTCGGCCAGGTGGTCGCGCAGCCCGGCGGCACGGTGACCGACGGCCGGAGCAAGCTGCGGATCGTGGATGTGGGCGGCGGTACGGCAGCCGAGTACGCGGGCAAGGACGTGAAGGGCAAGGCCGTCGTCGTGCGGCGCTCCTCAGGCTCGGATGTGACGCCTGCTCAGATCGCGCAGACGGCCCAGGACGCGGGCGTGAAGGCGCTGTACGTGACGGACGATGTGCCGGGGCGGCTCAACGCGTGGTTCGGTACGGACGACAACGCGGACCGGCCGTTGCAGATCGGCACGGTCGACGCGGCGGACGGAGCGCGGCTGCTCGCGGCGGCGAAGGCGGGCCGGACCGTGGAGACGACGGCGACATCCCGCACCCCCTATGTCTACGACGTGTCGGAGGGCCACAAGGGAGCTGTGCCCCGGGATCTGACGTACGAGCCCTCGAAGCGCGACCTTGCCGTCCTGGACACGAAGTTCCATGCGGTGAAGCCGGTGGCGGGCGGAGAGTTCCGCTACTCCCTCACGGACACCTTCGCCGTCGGGATCGGCTTCCAGGAGAAGATCGACTATCCGGTCGAGCGGACGGACTACGCGTCCACGGGCGCAGGGCAGCTGTGGCACGAGTCGGTGTCGGTCGGGCCCGGCGCCCTGGAGGAGCGCAGCGGTCTGGTGAGCTACCGGGGCGGCAAGCACGGCGAGCTGAACTGGTTCAAGCCCGTGTGGCACCCGTGGCTGGGCACTGGTCTCGGCTGGGGGCAGCAGCGGTACGGGAACACGCTGGAATTCAATGTGCCCGGGTGGGGTGATTCCGGTCCCGATCACACGGGATTCGGTGATGTGTGGAACGACGACTCGATGACGCAGACCAGCGAGGTGTACGCGGACGGGGAGCTGGTCGACCGGCGCAAGAGTTCGGGCGTGTACGTGTGGGACGCGAATCCGGCGCTGACGACGTACAAGGTCGTGACGGACACGACGCTGGATCCCGAGAAGTGGCGGCTTTCCACGAAGGGCCACTCGGAGTGGACCTTCAAGTCGAAGGAGACGCCGGGTGACCGGAAGGCTTTCCTGCCCCTGCTGAACCTCGGCTTCGACGTGGACACGGATCTCGCGGGGAATGTCCGGGGCAGGCGTTCCGTGGACGTCGGGATCTTCTCCGAGTACGTGAAGGGAGCTGTGGACACCGGCGCCATCGGAGGCGGAAAGCTGGAGGTCTCCTATGACGAGGGGAAGAGCTGGAAGGGCGTCGACCTGGACCGGGACGGCAGCAAGGCCGCGTGGGACGGCAAGCTGAAGGTGTCTGGTTCCGCCGAGTTCATTTCGCTGCGGGCTTCGGCCAAGGACGACCGGGGCGGCTCCGTCACGCAGGAGATCGTGCGGGCGGTGGGGGTGAAGTAGGGACGGCCCTGCGGGGCGTCCCTACTCCGGGCAACGTGACCAGCAGCCCCGCCAAGCTCCCGACTCGGGGGTGCGGCGGGGCTGTCTTGAACGCTGCTCTACTCGACTTGTCAGACGGCCCCGAACTCTCCAGCTTTGACGCTCGCCACGAAGGAAGCGAACGATCCGGCGGGGAAGCCCAGAATCGGACCGGACGGATTCTTGGAGTCACGGACGGGGACCACGCCGCAGGAAGCGACGAGGTTTCCGGCGACCGCTATGCAGTCGCCGCCGTTGCTGCTGTACGAGGACGTGAACCACTGCGGGTCTTCGGTCGTCACGGGGCGCCCTTTCGAAGCTGTTCGACCATGGCCACGGAAGCCGCCTGGGGCATCGCTTCGGCCTGTAGCTGATGGTAGGCCGTCAGCATGGGCAGAACGAGCCCGGTATTCCGGTCTAGGTGACCCCGCACTGCGGACTCTGCGTACGCGACCATTGAACGGTCGGCGAGAGTGGAGTTCATGAAGGCGCGAGCTCAACGTCTCTCGCCCGTCGTGCACTCCGACTACGTGAGCGGCAGCGTGGCCGGCCGTGACAAGTCGTCCACCACCATCACGGAGGGCGAATTCATGGGAGAGCAGTTCAGTCCCCAGCGGTTCGCCGTGGGGCTTCGGCTCCGTGACTGCGTTCACGTCATGGCGGAGTAGGGCGAGGGGGCACGGCCCGTGTGGTTATACGGTCTCACTGACCACTCATGGGCGTGCGTGATGTTCCGCGACGGCGAACCAGCGCAGGTGTGGCAATCCGGCGCCCGCCAACTATGGGATGAAGCCGAATCGGCTTACCGGTGGTGGGTGGACAAAGGAAAACCCGGATACGACCGCTTCGGGCTCACCGTTACGGCGGAAGGGCAAAGCGTGTGGGTGGACGACCCGGCTGATTCCTGGACGGTCTGAGACCACGACCATACGGCCCCGTCCGTGTGCTGCCTCTGTGGCACATGGGCGGGGCTCTCTCAGCTTGAGTTTTAACCTCACGTGAGCCACTACTGAGCTTGAATGGGTATTCTCGGGGGCAAAGTGAGCGTGGTGGTACCCCGACCCGCTCCGTGTATGGCTGGCCCTTCAGGATGACGGCGTGACCGAGAGTGAAGCGGATCTGCTGGCGTTGCTGCGCGAGCTCGATGATCCGGAGTGGCTGGAATGGCCGCAGCGTTACAACCGCATTGAGACCGCAGCCCTGTTCGGGGGGCTGGTGACCCGGCTCGAAGATGACTTCGCAGCTCGCTGCGCGGCTGAGCGTGACACTCAAGACTCCAGCGAATACGGACGCATCGTCGTCCCTGGGGATGCGACCGTATGCGGAACCCGGATCGTCGTCTCTGTCAGCAAGTTCGGCTCACTGGCTCTGGTCTGCGCGGACAACCCCGGCGCCTTCCTCGGGACGGGGGACGCCCAGGATGAGGGCGAGCTGGATGACGCTGACCTTGCCAAGGTCAATCGAGCATTGGTCGAGCTCGGATATGTAGTGGTTGCTGAGGAACTCCTGGAACTCAACTACGACGGGCCGAGCCAGCTACCCTGGCACGTTGAGAGGCCTAGCTGGTGGCATCGCTTTTTCGGCACGTTCTGACGATCAAGCCGACAGGGGCAGACTGGTGCCCACCAGACAGTTGTTGATTGCCTCCGGCCGATACACCAGCATCAAGGTCAGAGCCTGTCTTTGAACCTCTGATCAGATCACCCGGCCGACCGTCCAGCCCAACGCAGCTAACCCTCGATCATCTGGGACCGTCCAAGCTGCTTGAAGTGTCACGGAGGCGGCGGGCACAACGTCGTGATGAATGTTCTGATGTCGCGCTATCGCCGATGTGGCTGATCGCGGGCGGGTTCTGATCACGGCAGGTCGAACCAGGACTGCGGACGAAGGGGTGGCGCACTGTCATCGGCCGTGACGACTCCGGCGGCAGCGGCATCGAAACCAGCAGGCCAGACCGTTGTGGCGTCGCCGACAGCCCCTGCGAGGCTGACGCGAGAGGCTTCGGTGCCGGTCAGGTCGGCGCCGCGCAGGTCAGCCTGATCGAGTCGAGTGCCGTTAAGGATCGCACCGGTCAAGTCGGCACCGGTCAAGTCTGTTGCCCTCAGGTCGGCGCCTTGAAGCCGGGTGTGCCACAAAATCGCGGACCGCAGGTCGGCCTGGTGCAGTCGGGCGCCACCCAGGAAGGCCCCAGCCAGCCAGGTGCCGGTGAGATCCGCACCTCGCAGGTCTGCGCTCTCCAGATTCGCACCCGAGAGGTCGCTGTAGTGCAGATCGGCATCTGCGAGGTCAGCGAAGGCCAGCTTCGCACCTCGCAGATCAGTTCGGTCCAGTTCCAGCACGTGTCGGTACCGTGCCCTCGTCCGACGGCCGAGGACTGTCATGGCCGCCTGACGATCAGCGAAGCGGGCGGGCAGAGGGTCTTCACGGCCGGGAAGAGAGGCCAGTTCACGCTTGTGAGCCGCGTCCCGCGGCTCCGGCCGCGCAGCGATCGGATCGGCCGGTCCGCTGCGCTTGACGAAGGCGCACAACACCTCCGCAATGGTCACGCGGTCATATTGCGAGTCGTCGGAAATGCGTTCCAGGGCGAAGATCGCGCCTAGCCGTACTTCTGGGCTGGGGCTGCCGAGTTGGTCCACAGCTGCAGTGAAGCGCTGGGTGATCTGGCTTTGGCTGCTGACCTGCAACTGCCGCCAGGCGAAGAACGCACCAATCAGCAAGGCAAGACCGGCCAGGCCCTGCAGCAACGTGGCTCGGATGTCATTGATCGCCTTCGCCCGGTCTGAAACAGGTATGGCCGGGGCGTCCCACCTCAGCAGATAACGGGGGGCCACCACGGTGACGAAGACGACCAGGAGCAGGCTGCCGCACACCACAACCACGCTGACAGCCCACGACCGGACGGTGAGACGCGTACCTTGGCGTTCCTGCTGGCGCTTGGGGTGGCCGGGCAGGGCGCGCCGCTGTCTCGTGGGCCTGGCCATCCCCTCACCGCCTCCACGTCGACCGCTGGCGATGCACGCAGGATACGCCGCGGCATGCTGCCTCAAACGGGTGCGCCAACAGACCGCATCGGTCCCCATCCGCTGGCACCCGCGAGGATTAGAGACGGGTTCTCACGCCGATGTGCCGTCCGGCGTTTGAGGACGAACTCGGCGGAGCCGGTGATGGCAGTGCGCAAGGCTCCGGGGCCTGCTCACTCCCTGCACGCAGACGTAATGCAGGCGTTACGCCCCTGAAGGTGCGGTGTCACAGTGATCGTTGAGGCTGATGGGGCCGATTGGCCCGCGTTTCAGGGCTAGTTGGCGGCTCAACGAAATCCATATCTGCATCAAAATCAGAATCCAAGCGGTCCTCCCCCCCACAATCCGAACAGGATGGGACCCCATAGATGTCTCTTTCACCGCCCGCCGGGCGTGTTCGCGCGCGCCCCAAAAGTCATTCACCCCTGCCCACGCCCGCGCCTGCTCGCGCCCCCGGAGGCCACGTCCTGGCCGTCGGCGCACCGGGCCCCAGCCGTGAACTGCTCACCCGGACCCTGAGGCTCACCGGGTACGAGGTCACCCACGCCGTCCCCGGCGACGTACACCGCCAGGTCAGGCAGGCGCCACCGGACGTGATCGTGGCCCTCGACGACGGCCCTGACGGGCAGCGCCAAGGTCTGGACGTCATACGCGAGGTCCGCGCCGATCCCGCCGGGCAGGCGCTCCCGCTGCTCATGGTCACCGCCGCCCGGACCCACGCCCCCGCCACCGTCGCCGATCTGCTGAGCCACGGCGCCGACGACTGCCTGCCGGAGGCATCCGATCCGCGCGAGCTCTCGGCGCGGATAGCGGCCAAGCTGCACCGCGTCCCGGTCCCGGTGGAGAACCTGCTGCGCGATCCGCGTACCGGCCTCTACTCGGGGCCGCACTTCATGGACGAACTCGACCGCGAGCTCAGCAGGCCGTCCGCCGCCCGGCGCGGCGGTGTACTCGCCGTGGTCGGGGTCGCCGAGATGGCGGCCCTGGAGACACGCCTCGGGCCGCGTGTACGGCGGGAGGTCGCCGAGCGGCTCGCCGGTGTGGCGGAACGACTCGGGGGTGTCTGCGACCGGCTCGGCTGGGACGAGGACGGGCAGCTCCTCGTGCTCATGCCCGGTGTCGACGAGGAGACGGCAACGCGGAGCCTGCGCGAGTTCGCCGTGTCCGTGGCCGGGACGCGCTTCGTCGTCGCCGACGAGAACGTCCGGCTCACCCCGGCCGTCGGCTGGACACCGCTCGCCGAGTACGCCGATCACACCCGGGCTGCCGAGCACGCGCGGGACGCCGTCTCCGAGGCCGTACGCCACCGGGACCTGCGCCCGGTGCGCTACGAACCGTGGATGCGGACGAGCGCCCCGCACCCCCACCGCCGGGCCCGCGCCGGACTCAGGTTGCTGCTCACCTGGGCCACCCGGCTGCTGTCCCCGGTGCTTCCGCTGGTGCTCGGCGTGGGCGTGCCGTTCGTGCTCTACCAGCAGGCGTACGAACTGGGCTGGGACGCCGCCGGGTTCGCGTACTGGGTGGTGGTGGCCGGGCTCGTGCTCTCCGCCCTGCTCATCATGCTGGAGTGCCTGTTCTCCCTCGACGCGACGTCCAGGCCCGAACGCCCTGGCCAGCCCTATCCGTCCGCCAGCGCCGTCATCGCCGCGTACCTGCCGAACGAGGCCGCGACCATCGTCGACACCGTCGAGTCGTTCCTGCGCCTCGACTACCCCGGCGACCTGGAGATCGTCCTCGCGTACAACACCCCGCACCCGCTGCCCGTCGAGGAGACCCTGCGCGAGATGGCGGCCCGCGATCCGCGCCTCGTGCTGCTCGCGGTGGCCGGGAGCACCTCCAAGGCGCAGAACATCAACGCGGCGGTGACGCGGGTGCACGGCGAGTTCGTCGGCATCTTCGACGCCGACCACCACCCCGCCCCGAACGCCTTCCGGCACGCGTGGGACTGGCTGTCCAACGGCTACGACGTCGTCCAGGGCCACTGCGTGGTCCGTAACGGCGACAGCTCCTGGGTCGCGAGGACGGTCGGCGTCGAGTTCGAGACGATCTACGCGGTCAGCCATCCAGGACGGACCAGGATGTACGGCTTCGGGGTCTTCGGCGGGTCGAACGGCTTCTGGCGTACGGATCTGCTCGCAAGGACCCGGATGCACGGCTCGATGCTGACCGAGGACATCGACTCCACGATGCGCGCCCTGAACGAAGGCGCGCGCATCGCCATGGACCGGACGCTGATCTCGCGCGAACTCGCGCCCACGATGCTGCGCCCGCTGTGGAACCAGCGCTCGCGCTGGGCACAGGGCTGGCTCCAGGTCTCGCTGCGGCACCTGTGGGGCGCGCTGCGTTCGCCGGTGTACTCGCGGCGCCAGAAGGCGGGCCTGTTCGCGCTGCTCGGCTGGCGTGAGGTCCAGCCGTGGCTGACGCTCCAGATCCTGCCGATCCTGGTGCACGCGGCGTGGCGCGCGGGCGGCGCCGACCGTCTCGACTGGGCGGTGCCCGTCTGCCTGATGGCGGCGGCGTTCACCATGTCGGCCGGGGTGGTGCAGGCGGCCTTCGCGTGGCGGCTCGCGGTGCCCGAACTGCGCCGCCGCAAGGCGTGGTTCTGGCACTACCTGTTCGTGTCGACGTTCTTCTACACCCACTTCAAGAACATGGTGGCGCGCCAGGCGCATCTGAAGGAGGCGCTCGGCGACCGGCAGTGGCGGGTGACGCCGCGCGCGGCTGTCGCCGTACCCGAGACCGTGGCGGTCGCGGAGACGGCGGTGCGTACATGAGCGCGCTGACGGCGGTGCGGCCCACCGAGGTGACTGGGGCGGCTCCCGTCGAGCCGCCCGCGTCCCGCGGGCGCGCCCTCGAACTCCAGGGGTATCGCGGCCTCGCCGCCCTGAGCACGATCCTCTTCCACGTGTGGCAGGAGTACTACACGTACGACGCGGCCGGTTCGCACCCGCCGATCGAAAGTCCCTGGGTCGGCGCGCTGATCTCGCTTGAGGTGATCGACCTCTTCTTCGTGATGTCCGCGTACCTGCTCACGCTGTCGTACGCGCGCGCCGCCATCGACGGAGGCTCGATCCGCACGGGGAAGACCTTTCTCTTCCGGCGGGCGATCCGCATTCTGCCGCTGTACTTCCTGGCGGTGCTCGTCGTCTGGGCCGGCCGCAATCCGACGCTGCCGGGCGACTGGCGCGACCTGGTCGGGCACCTCACGTTCACGCACATCTTCGACCAGGAGCGGATCTTCTACACCCTGGGGCCCACCTGGTCGCTGTCCCTGGAGGTCGCCTTCTACCTGGCGCTCGTCGCACTCGGACCGCTCGCGGTACGGGTCTGCCGGAGACTTGAGACGCGGCGGGCGCGGGTCGCCGTATGCCTGACGGGGTGTGCGGCGCTCTTCGCGCTGCCGCTGGTCTGGATCTCCGTCGCGCACTACGTCGTCGGGGTGCCGCACACCAACTGGCCGGTGTACTTCGGCCCGCAGGCCCGCTTCGGGGGCTTCGCCGCAGGCATGGCGCTCGCGGTGCTGCTCGTGGCGCTCGGCGAGCGGGGCAGGATGAGCGCGCGGGCGACGGTGCCGCTCTCGGTGGCGGCGCTCGCGGGGCTCTACGCCCTGTCGTACCTCTCCGAGGCGGAGAACTTCGCCCACACCTTCTACCACCCGATCGCGGCCCTGCTCTGGTGCGCGCTGCTCTACGCGACACTGCATGTCCGCCCGCGTGAACAGGTGCGCTGGCACGGCCTGTTGAGGGCACGCTGGGTGACGGCGGTCGGGCTGATCAGCTACAGCGTCTACATCTGGCACGAGCCGGTCATGCTGCAGCTCATCAAGTCCGGTCTCGTGCCGACCGGCCAGGCGGGATTTCCGGTCGCCGCGCTGATCGTCTTCGCGGTCGCGCTTGCGGTCGGGGCGGCGAGCTACTGGCTCGTGGAGTATCCGGCGGGCCTGCTCGGCAAGGCGAAGGACGCCAGCGGCGCGGCGCGGGACTTCTATCCGGACCCGACGCGCTGACCTGGTCTTCCCTGGTCTTCCCTGGCTTTCTCTGATCTGCACTCTGATCTGTACCGACGCGGCGACGCCGCCTCCCCGTGGGACGGGGGAGGCGGCGTCGCTGCGAGAACTGCCGGGTGACGTCAGATCAGCCAGCCGAGGAAGTGGGCGATACCGGCGACGACGTCAGTGATGATGTTCATGGTGGTGCTTCTCCTTGTGGGACGTGCTCAGGATCTTGCAACTCCCGGCCCTCGTATGGGACATGGACCGGATACGCGGCAACTACGGTCTGCAGCCCGTTGCTTGCGTTCCGTAATCATCGTCAATCACATGCGTCACATGCAATCCCTGACGCAACGATCACCTGTTCCAGGGAACAACTGCTCCCCTGTTCGTATTTTCGAGATGCGGCGGGTGCGGTGGGGCGCGACGATGGGCGTATGGATGACGGGCGTATGAAGGCCGCCGAGACGTTCCCCGTGCGCCGCGTGTATGACCCGCCCGGCGAGGCGGACGGCGTGCGCGTCCTGGTCGACAGGCTCTGGCCGCGAGGCGTCTCCAAGGAGCGGGCGGCCGTCGACGAATGGCTCAAGGAGGTCACGCCCTCCAGCGGGCTGCGTACCTGGTTCCACCAGCACCGTGACCAGTGCGAGGAGTTCGAGCGCCGCTACCGCGCCGAGCTGGCGGGCCCGGAGCAGCGCGAAGGCATCGAACACCTGCGGGAACTGGCGGCCGCCGGAACGGTCACGTTGGTCACCGCGGTGAAGGACGTGGAGCACGGCCATCTGCCGGTGCTGCGGGGCGCGTTGATGGACAGGCCGGCCTGAGGGAGTCTCCCCCTTGCCGTCAGCCCGCCCGCGTGAAGGACCGGTGCGCCTCGATGAAGTGGCGTTCGCCCGCGGCGGCCTGGCCTGCGGGTGCGGAGACCCACAGGTCGTACATCTTGCCGCCCTCGTCCCAGCTCAGGTCGAAGGTGCGGCGCGGCCCGCCGTCGCCGGAGCCGCCGTCCCAGGTGAACTCCCAGACCGCGGCGGGGTGGCCGTTGTGCGTGGTCCGGCGGACCGATCCGTCGCGGTAGCCGGGGTAGTCCGACGGGCCGTCCTTGTGCGCCTGCCGCATCACCGCTTCGGGGCCATCGGGGTCCAGCGGCTGGGGGTGGACGCCGATGCGGAAGCGGTTGTCCGCCGAGTTGTAGAAGACGCGGGGCGGTTCGGACGAGCGGACGAAGCCGGTGGGAGTCGCCATCTTGAAGCCTGTCGGGTCGGAGACCGTGCGGTAGCCCGTGGGGGCCGGATCGTCGGCGGACCCGCCGCCCGGCTTGCCGGGGGCCTTCGTCCCGGCCGGGGTCTCCTTGCCGGTGCCTTCGGGGGACGGCTTGGGGGCGGCGGGGCTCTTCTTGCCCGGGCTCTTCGGCTTGTCGGCGATCTTGGACGGCTTCGTGGACGGTTCCTTGGTCTTGCGCTTCTCGCGGACCTCGTTCGCGGGGCCGCCGCTTCCCGTCGCCTGCGACTTCGTACCGGAGTCGTCGTCCCGCGTCATCAGCCAGGCGCCGGTGCCGCCCGCCGCGAGGGCGACGACCAGGGCGCCGGCCAGGAGGGCCGTGCGGATCCGGGGGCGTGCGGCCGGTGCGGGGGCCGAGCCGAGGACGATCGCGTCGTCGGGCGTGGGCGGCTGTGCGGGCCTGGGGGCCACCGGGGTGCGGGGCACGGTGGGCATCCGCTCCTCCATCAGGAAGCCGCGCAGGGCCTGTTCGGCCTCGTCCGCGCCGAGCCGCCGCTCGGGATCCCGCTCAAGAAGGCCGCGTACGACGGGAGTCAGCGGGCCTGCCGAATCCGGGATCCTGATCTCGTCCATGACGACGGCGTGCAGGACCCCCGCCACCGAGTCGCGGTGGAACGGGGACTCGCCCTCGACGGCGGCGCAGAGCAGCACCCCGAGCGACCACAGATCGGACTCCGGACCCGTGCGCTTCCCCGACATGCGCTCCGGGGCGGTGTACTCGGGGGAGCCGACGAACGCGCCCGTCTCCGTGAGTGTCGTCTGGCCGTCGACCTGCGCGATCCCGAAGTCGGAGAGCACCACGCGCTCCGTACCCGCCTCCAGGAGGACGTTCGCGGGCTTGAGGTCACGGTGAAGAACCCCGGCCGTGTGTGCGGCGCGCAGTGCGGCGAGCAGGGCGAGGCCGATCCGGGCCGCCTCGGCCGGCGGGACAGGCCCCTCCAGGGCCATCCGGTCGGCGAGCGAGCGGCCGTCGATCAGCTCCATCACGAGCCAGGGCTGCCCGTCGTGCTGGACGACGTCGTGCAGGACCAGGATGCCGGGGTGCTTCACCTGCGCGACCGTGCGCGCCTCGCGCAGCGTGCGTTCGCGCCTGCCCGCGGCGTCGGCGGCCGACTGCCCCGCGTCGACGTGCAGCTCCTTCACCGCGACGGCCCGGCCCAGTAGGTCGTCCTGTGCGCGCCAGACCGTGCCCATGCCGCCGCGCCCGAGCGGCGTCGTGATGCGGTAGCGCCCCGCTATGTGATCCCCGTGACTTGCCATGGCCGCATCATACGAACTCACGTTGCAAATGGCGCAGTTGGGCCGATTGGTGACCGTGGTGCGTAAGTGGCGTGACCGAGCGGTGAATGGAAGTGAAGGCGAGTGAGGGGAAGTGAACGGCGCACATGCTGGCGGCAAGCGCCTCCACGCGCCGGATACGTGGCGTGCCTGATCGCCTACCGTGGGTGACTTCAGCGTGGATCGCGTCGGGAGCGGTCCGCACGGTGGAGGGGATCTCAACATGATGCGACGACGCATGGCCGTGACCCTGGGGGCGCTCACGGCCGCCGCGACCCTGACGATCGCGGTGCCGGGATCGGCGTACGCGGCGGAAGGTGTCCTGATCGTCAACGGCAACGAGTACGGCGACCCGAGCGGCTGCTACCCCGTCGACTGGTACCCGTCCTCGGTGGCCAACCACACCGACGCCATCGCAGAGGTCCACTCGGGCCCCGACTGCAGTGGCCCGGTCGAGTGGCTCGTCTTCCCGGGCGAGACGTACTACACGGAGACGGCTCAGAGCGTCTTCATCCTCTGAGTCACCCGCCGTTCCGGGAGCCGCTCCGCGGGCCGTCCCGTAACGGATGCGGCACCGGCGCCTCGCTCCCCCGGGGCGCCGCGTGCGCAGAGCCGTGCGCCGGAGAGCGGCGCGGCGTCTTCATCGTGGTCTTACGCGGCGGCCGATAGGGAGGCCCCATGTCAACTCCCCGGCTCCTGCCTGTCTCCGGCCCCGAGGGCCCCATCCGCGCCGTCGCCCCCGCCCCGGTGACGCGCCCCAAGGCGGTGCTCTTCGACTTCTCCGGGACGCTGTTCCAGATCGAGCCGTACGAGGACCGCATCCGCGCCGCTCTGCCCGACCCGGTGGACGAGCCCACGATGGACGCCATCCTCACCTCCCTGGAGGCGGGCCTCTCGGACCCTGTCGTCGTGGAGGCCCAGCGCGCACGCGACGTCTCGTCCAAGGCCCACCGCCACGCTTTCACCACCTGGTACGCCTCCGCTCCGGTGCTCGCTCCCTTCGCCGACGTTCTCTACGACCAACTCCGCTCGCCGCAGCACTGGTTGCCGTACGCGGACACCGAGCGGACGCTGGCCGAACTCGACGCGCGCGGCATCGCGCTCGGGGTGGTCAGCGACGTCGGCTGGGATCTGCGGCCGACGTTCGCCCGCCGCGGCCTCGACCGCTGGTTCGGCAGCTGGGTCCACTCGTACGAACACAACACGGAGAAGCCCGACCCGCGGCTCTTCGGCCACGCGTGCGCGGAGCTGGGCGTGGCCCCCGCGGACACCCTGATGGTCGGCGACCACCCCGCCAAGGACGGCGGGGCCGCGGGCGCGGGTCTGCGGTCCTATGTGCTGCCGGGTGGCGCGGCGCCGGGGGCGGTGCGGGGGTTGCGGGCCGTACTCCGTCTCGTCGACGGGCCTCACTGATCACGGCGCCGCACTGCCGTCGGTGAGGACGACGGGGAGCAGGAGGAGCAGGAGGGGCAGGAGGAGCGCCGCGAAGAGGGCGACCATGGTCGACCACGGGTGTACAGCCACGGTCCGATGACCTCCCTGGTCCGCGTCGTTACGCTCGGCGCATGCCCGCCACGCCACGACTTCCCCTGCTCAAGCGCATACCCCTGGGCGTCTGGACGGCGGTGACGTGGTGCGGGGTGACGGTCTACCCACTCGTCCAGTACGTGCTGATGCCGCCCCGGCAGGGGGTCTCCTACTCCTATCCGCGGCACGGCATGGACGGCCACGCGGCCCAACTGTTCCTCCTCCTTGCCACCGCACTGGCCCTCGCGGGCTGCGCGGTGCTGAGCCGTCGGCCGCTGACCGCGATGGCCCTGCTCGTCGCGGGCACGGGCGCCTCGATGGTGGCGTGGCACCAGACGGAGACAGTGCCGACGGTGTACCTGCCGGTCACGGTCGCCCTCGGCTTCATCACGGCCCACAACTCCCGGCGGACCTCGCTGCTCGCGTGCGCCCTGGCCTTCGGTGCGCTGTTCGCCCTCTGGGCCCCACGGGAGGTGATCGGCTTCGGACGGGACGACGGCATCGCGGCGGAGCCGTACATCGCGCTGACCGCCGTCGTCGCCTGGCTCATCGGAAACTCCGTGCATCAGGCCCGCGTGTACGCGGAGAATCTGCGCTCCCGGGCCGCTGTCCAGGCCGTCACCGCCGAACGTCTCCGCATCGCAAGGGAGTTGCACGACATGGTCGCCCACAGCATCGGCGTCATCGCCCTCCAGGCGGGTGCCGCGCGCCGGGTCATCGACACCCAACCGGCGGGAGCGCGCGAGGCGTTGACCGCCATCGAGTCCACAGGGAGGGAGACGCTGGCCGGCCTGCGCCGCATGCTCGGCGCCCTGCGCGAGGCGGAGCCGGGAAGGGCGGAGGAGGCGCCCCTCGGCCCGGAGCCCGGCCTCGCAGCCGTCGCCCGCCTCGCCGAAACGACGACCACCGCCGGGGTCCACGTCGACGTACGGTGGCTCGGCGAACTCCGGCCGCTGCCACCGGAGGTCGACATCTCCGCGTACCGCATCATCCAGGAGGCGCTCACCAATGTCGTACGTCATGCGAGTGCCGATTCGTGCCGGGTGTCCGTCGACTGCCGCGGCGAGGAACTGTCCATCGAGGTGATCGACGGCGGACGCGGCCACGGAGGCACCCCGGACAGCGGCTACGGCCTCCTCGGCATGCGCGAACGGGTCGGCCTGCTGCACGGCGAGTTCTCCGCCGAGCCACGCCCCGAGGGCGGCTTCCGGGTCGCGGCGCGGCTGCCCGTACCGGCGGAGGTCCGATGAGTGAGCAGAGCCAGCCACCCGGCGGGGGTCCGATGAGCGTGCAGAGCCACCCGACGGTGGCCCCGGCGCCTTTCCGTGTCGTACTCGTCGACGATCAGCCCCTCGTACGCGCCGCCCTGCGCATGGTCATCACCGAGGCCCCCGACATCGAGGTCGCGGGTGAGGCGGGCACCGGTGCCGAAGCCGTCCGGCTGGCCGAGGAACTGCGGCCGGACGTCGTGGTGATGGACATCCGCATGCCCGGCATGGACGGCATCGAGGCCACCCGCCTGATCACCGATGGCCCCAGCGGGAACACCCATGTCATCGTCCTGACCACCTTCGACGACGACGATTACGTCTACGGGGCGCTGCGCGCCGGCGCGGCCGGGTTCCTGGTCAAGGACATGGCGCTCGACGACATCCTCGCCGCGATCCGCGTGGTCGCCGCGGGGGACGGCCTGATCGCCCCGAGCGTCACCCGCCGCCTGATCAAGGAGTTCGCGGACCGACCGCGGCCCAACTCCCGTACGCAGAACACGATCACGGGCATCACCGACCGCGAACGCGAGGTTCTGAGCCTCGTCGGCAGGGGCCTCTCCAACACGGAGATCGCCGCCGAACTCTTCATCAGCGTCGCCACCGCCAAGACCTATCTCACCCGCCTGCTCGCCAAGCTGGGTGCGCGCGACCGTGTGCAGCTGGTGATCATCGCGTACGAGGCTGGTCTGGTGGGGGCGGTCCGCTGAACTCCACCGGGCTGCGGCGGACTCAGCCGGACTCCGCTGACCTGGGTAAGGGCGTTGTCGGGGACACGTCGAACTAGTGGTTAGCCTGTGGGGCGTACAACCGAACCCAGGAGGCCTCCGTGTCACCAGACCGCCCCACGATTGCCCTGGTCACCAGCAGGCCTCAGCTGGAGACCGGCCTCGACCGTGACCTCCCCGAGCTGGCACGCTCGCTAGGCGCGGCGGGTGCCGAAGTCGCCACCGTGTCCTGGGACGACCCGCGGGTCGACTGGGAGCGGTTCGACCTCGTCGTCATCCGGTCCGCCTGGGACTACAGCGAACGCGTCGCCGAGTTCGTGGCCTGGGCGGGGCGGGTCGCGCGGCTCACCGTCCTGGCCAACCCGGCGTCCGTGGTGCGGTGGAACACCGACAAGCGGTACCTGGAGGAACTGGCAGCGGCGGGAGTGCCCGTCGTGCCGACCCGCTATTTGGCGCCGGGTGACCCGCTGGAGATCCCGGACGACGGCGAGTTCGTCCTCAAGCCCGCGTCCGGGGCGGGCGCGCGCTTGGCCGCCCGGTACGAGAAGGGCGCGTACGAGGCTGCCGTACGGCACATCGAGCGGATGCACGGCCAGGGGCTGACCGCGATGGTGCAGCCCTATATGCCGCGCATCGACGAGACCGGGGAGCGCGCGCTCGTCTACGTCGGCGGGCGCTTCCTGCACGCCATACAGAAGGGCTCGGTGCTTGCGCCGGGGGCGGCGTACTACGACGAGAAGATGCCGCATCCCGACCTCCGGGCCTGGCAGCCGACGTCCGCCGAACTCGACCTTGCCGAGCGGGCGTTGGCGGCCGTCCCGGGATCGCCCGAGCTGCTGTATGCGCGTGTTGACCTCGTCGATGGGGCGGATGACGGCGCGCCCTGCGTCATGGAGCTGGAACTCGTCGAGCCGAATCTCTTTCTCGACCTGCACCGGGCCTCGCTGGCAGCCGTGACGGAGGAGATTCTGACCGCTGCGAGTTAATCGGGTGGACGTGTTGTGTGCGGCCTGATTAGCCTGCCGCCATGTCCAGTCCCGAGTCCGACAGACTCTAGCCACCGGCCCGGCATGTCCGGTGGCCGAGTAGTTCCCCGCGCCCCTTCAGGGCGCTGTCGTGCGGACTGACTTTCCCCTTCCTGGCCATCGGCCACCTGCGGAGCACCTTCATGCCATTTTCCCTCTACATGCTCGGACTTGCCGTCTTCGCGCAAGGCACCTCCGAGTTCATGCTCTCCGGTCTCGGCCCCGACATCGCCGCCGACCTCGACGTATCCCTCTCGACAGCGGGCACCCTGACCTCGGCCTTCGCCGTAGGGATGATCATCGGTGCCCCGGTGATGGCCGTCCTCAGCCGTCGCCGGCCGCGCAGGACCGCGCTGCTCGCCTTCCTTGTCACTTTCCTGCTCGTCCATGTCGTCGGCGCTCTGACCAGCAGCTTCGCCGTGCTGCTCGTGACCCGCGTCGTCGGTGCGCTCGCCAACGCCGGGTTCCTCGCGGTGGCCCTGGTCACCGCCATCGGCATGGTCGAGCCGAACGCCAAGGGGCGGGCCACGTCCGTGCTGCTCGGCGGCGTCACCCTCGCCTGTGTCGCGGGCGTTCCCGGCGGCGCACTGCTCGGGCAGTTCTGGGGGTGGCGGTCCGCGTTCTGGGCGGTTGCTTTGGTGTCGGTGCCCGCCGTCCTCGCGATTCTGCGGTCCGTGCCCGCCGGTGCGCCCGCCGGGCAGGGGACGGGCGCGCTCCGTGAGCTGCGGTCGCTGCGCGCGCCGCGGCTCGTCGTGACCCTGCTCCTCGGGGCGCTGGTAAACGGCGCGACCTTCTGTACGTTCACTTACCTCTCACCGGTCATCACCGACGTCACCGGCTTCTCGGAGAGCTGGGTGCCCGCGCTGCTCGCGCTCTTCGGCGCGGGATCGTTCATCGGGGTCACGGTCGCGGGGAGGTACGCGGACGCGCGACCGGTGCCGTTCCTCCTCACGGGCGCGGTGGCGCTGCTCGCCGGGTGGGTGCTCTTCGCGCTGACCGCCGGGAACCCGGTGGCTGCGGTCGTGCTCGTCCTCGTCCAGGGCGCGCTGTCCTTCGGCGTCGGCTCCGCGCTGATCACCCAGGCGCTGTACGCGGCGAGCGGCGCCCCCACGCTCGGGGGCGGCTTCGCCACGGCCGCGCTGAACGTGGGCGCCGCGATCGGGCCTGTGGGCGGAGGCCTCGCCCTGGTGGCGGGGCTCGGCCACCGGTCGCCCCTGTGGGTCAGTGCGCTGCTCGTGGCGCTGGCCCTCGTGACCGGGACGGTCGCACTGCGCCGACGCCAGCCGCCGCGACGCAACACGGCGACTGACCGCGGGCGGCCCCTGGACGCCTAGCCGGCCCCGGCGGCCTTGCTCACCGCCGCCGAGGCCTCGGAGAGGTGTGCGAAGTTGAGTTGGCTAGGGCGGGGCGGGGGCTTCGAGTGACCCGGCGCTGCATTCGTACCGGGGCCGTCCGGTTGTCCCGAGATTGGCGGTTACGGGCCGGGCGTAAAGGGCGCTCCTACGTCGCGTCGGCTGCGCCGATTCCGCTGCGCTCCACCCTTGACACCCGTCCCTCCACCACGCGAGGGAAGACGACCGGACGGCCCAGGGGCGGGACTCTCGGGACAGCTACCTGCGGTCTTCGGTTTCACTGCCGGGTGCGGACTGGTTCGTTGGGGGCGGCGGGGAGTGGGTGAGGTGCGCGCGTTCGGTTCGGGGAGGGGTCCCGGTCCCGTCAAGCGGCTGTCGACCGGATCTTCTGGGGGACCGTCCGGGGGAGGGGTGCGCGGTCGCCCCGGGGCGGGCTCGGTCTCGTCAGCGGCTGCCAACCGGCCCGTCGCGTGTGGCCGTCGCGGGGCGGGATGCGTCACCGCCTGTTGCTGGGTGCGGGGTTCGTCAGGTGGTTGGCGACTGGAGGCTAGCGGTGCGCAGCTTGCTGCTGTCGATGGCCGGTTGTTCCGGCGGGGGGTCCGGCACCTAATTTCGAGAAGGCGCGTTGCGCAACGCGTGCGCCCCCCTTCTGTCAGAACGCAACTTTGCCAAAGTAGGTGCGGCGCGGCGCATGGGCCGAGCGTGGATGCAGGAAAGTCCCACCGATCTCGCTCCCTACTCGGCGTGTCGTGGGACTTTCCTGCAATCCGCGCTGCAATCCACTTCGGTCCGTCTGCGGATGGCCCTTCGCAGCGCCGGGCTACTGATCGCGAGGCGCCTCCCGCCGCCATGGGCTGCCGCTACCGGCGCCCTGCCCGTGACGGCCCCCCGGAAGATCCGGTCGGCAGCCGCTTGACGAGACCGGGACCCAATGCCGGAGCAATCGCGCGCCCCTGACCCTGACGGCCACCCCCGACGAACCAGTCCGCACCCGCTTGACGAGACCGGGCCCCCTCCCCGGAGCGGCCGCGCACCTCACCCACTCCCCGCCACCCCAAACGAACCAGTCCGCACCCGGCAGGCATACCGGATGGCCCGCCGTGAGTGGTCGAGAGTCCCGCCCCTGGGCCGTCCGGTCGTCTTCCCTCGCGCGGTGGAGGGACGGGTGTCAAGGGTGGCCCGAAGGGTCATCGGCGTAGCCGACGCGACGTAGGAGCGCCCTTTACGCCCGGCCCGTAACCGCCAATCTCGGGACAACCGGACGGCCCCGGTGCCAACCCCAACGCAGGTACAGCAAAGCCCTGGCTAGAGCAGGTGGTCCGCCTTGCCTGCCTTGATCTCGTGGATCAGGGTGCGGAGGGCTTCGTCGGTGTCGGTGAGGTAGTTGTCCTCCTGTCCGGCGACCGCGATGTAGGCGTTGCCTTCGCCGTCGGTGCCGAGGCGGAAGCAGTTGTTTCCCTCGCCGCAGTACGGGTCTTCCCAGTTGATGCTCGGCACGGTGTCTCCCCTAGTGTTCGCGTGCGACCTTGCGGATGAGCTCGCGTGATGCCGGTGCGGGCAGCGAGGCTTCCTCCATCCAGTCCAGGTGGGCACGGTACTTCGTGAGCTGAGCCGCGGCGTGGGTGAATTCGGGCCCATGTGCGGAGTCCAGCTGCACGGTGTCGAGTTGGGGCACCGCCCCATCCGCGTACAGGAGCGCGTGGCCCGCTCCAGGGAACCCGCCCGCCGTGTTGGGGACGATGCGTACGTCGATGGAGTCGTGCTCGGACCTGGCGGCCAGGTGTAGCAGTGGTGTACGTCAGCCTGCGATACCGCGACGGCGCCCTGAGGGTGATTCTCTACGACGGTCACCCTCGCCATACCAACCCCCGCCTCGCGGCGGCCTGCGACACCCGCCGCCGCGCGGCCCTGCGCGTACTGGCCTGCGTCGTGCGGGCCTGCGGTGGCGAGTGGGGCTTCGGGGACGCGAGGGAGCCAGGCGGCGGCACCCGGATGTGGGCGGTCCTGCCGAGGCAGGGCGCGCGGGAGTACGGGCAGCCGCCCGGTTCCTGACTCGGTCCCGCGGTCCTTCGACGCAGGCGTCAGCCCTCGGCGGGGGACTCCGGGAACGACAGTCGCTGGAGCAGCCCCCACGTGAACTCCGCGACGCAGCGCCGCGGCTGACCCGCCCCGTCCGGTGCCGTGAAGGCGAGCCGCCAGCGCGTGGGTGCCGTGCCCTCCATGGGGCGGGCCGGGGCGAACGCGCGGGCGGCCTCGTCGACCGTGCACGACCAGGGGGTGAGGTCGTCCACCGTGTGGAGTGCGGGGCCCGGGGTGCCGGGCGTGCGGATCAGCCACTCGTTCCACACCGCGCCGTTCGGTGCGCGCAGGACCTCGAAGCGCAGGGTCGGCCAGAGCGGCACCGGCCACAGCAGGGCCTCGCACTCCAGGTCGCCGATCTGCCGGGCCACGGTGGCTTCGGGCGCGCCGAGCACCGAGCGGTAGCGGGAGACCGTGCCGCGCGAGCGGGCGGAGCGGGTCATCGCCTGCCAGCGGCGGTTGGCCTCGCGCATGTCCGCGATGGAGACGCCGAGCTCGTGGCGGGCCGCCTCCACCAGGTCCGGGTTGTGGTCGGCCATGCGGCGCAACAGGACCAGCTGGAAGTCCAGCGGGGTGAACGGGCCGGAAGGCTTGGGTGCGGAGCTAGCGGACATGCGCTCCATGGTCGCGCACCGCCGCCGCTCCCGGGCGGCGCCCGCCGGGAAGGAAGAGTACCGAGTTGACGTACCGGGGGCTGCGCGGTGTGAGCACTCTGCGCAGCAGCCCCTGCGAGACGACGTACGACGTGTCGTTCTGGTGTGCTTCCAGGTCGAAGTCCGCGAGCGGCAGCCAGGTGTGGTGGGGCAGGACCCAGCCCTGGTAGCCGTGGTGGCGGGTGAGCAGCTCGATGATCGGCTTGATCGGCTGGATACGGGACTCCAGCTCGATGAAGAGTGCGGGCCGGTCACGGGTGAGCAGATCGTGGGCGCCGTGCAGGACCGGGAGTTCGTTGCCGTCCACGTCGATCTTGATGAAGTCGACGTCGCGCAGGCCGAGCCCGTCCAGGGTGAGACAGGGCACGTCGACCGCCTCGGCGTGGATGTCCCTGCGGATGAGCGAGGAGACGCCGCGGTCCCCGCGGTCGCCCTGCGGCAGCCAGAGCCGTGCCGTGCCGGGGCGGTCCGTGGCCGCGGCCTGGATCACCCGGACGTTGCCGGGCGTGGAGGTCTCCAGGAGCCGGGCCAGATGCGGGACGGGCTCCACGGTCACCACGCGGCGCGCCCGCGAGGCCAGGCGGCGCGACCAGGGGCCGTACCAGCCGCCGACGTCCACCGCCGTGCCGCAGCCGCGCGGGCAGAGGTCGGCGAGGCGGGCGAGCTCCGGTTCGAAGCGGGGGTAGACGAGCCGGGCCAGGGCGCCGACAAGCCGGGCGGGGAGGTGCGGGGCGAGGCGGGCGGCCACGGTCTTGTGGGGGCTCGCCTCGGTCCTAGGGGGGCCCGTCACGTGGATATCCGCTTCAGGAGCTGCTCGTGCTCGTCCTCCGACAGCTGCTCACCCGAGGAGGGCAGGAGCTGCGGTATGCCGTCGATGATGGGGTAGCGGCGGCGCAGGCGCGGGTTGTAGAGGACCTCCTGCGGTACGAGGGGGTCCGCGGGCTCCAGGAGATGCAGCGGCCCCTTGTCCAGCGGACAGGCGAGGATCTTCAGCAACGGATCTTCGGGGTTCATCAGCTCGTCAACTCCTTGGTGGGGGGCGTTGGTTGAGGCGGCGGCGCGTCATGCTTGGGCATGGCGAGGAGCACGGACACCGCGAGCGCCGTGCCCGCGATCCGCAGGGCGAGCCGCAGCGGTTCGTCGGGCAGCGGCTCGCCGAACGCCAGCGTCCCGAGTACCGCGGTGAAGAGCGCGGTAACCGTCGTGCATACGGGAACGATGAGCGAGGCCCGGCAGCGTTGCAGTGCCGCCTGGGACATGACCAGGCCGAACGCGCCGGTGAACAGCAGGAGATACGGATACGGAGATGCGAGGAGGTGGAGCAGTGCCGAGCCGAGGCCCTGCGTGGTCAGGTAGCTGGACACGCCCTTGATGGCGAGCGAGCTGACTCCGTAGAGGAGCCCGACGGCGACCCCGTACTCGACGCCCGTCGTCGGAAGGCGGTGCCGGTGCTTCGAGCGGCGCTCGGCGGACCCGTAGAGCAGGACGCCCGCGGCGAGCGAGGGCAGGCAGACCATGAGGACGAGCGGCACGGGCGCGCTGCGGCTGACGGTGTCCGACTCCTCGCTGAGCGAGAGGACCACCATGAGCAGCGCGAGGAGAATGGCCCCGACGGCGTACCGCTCGCGGCCTGACGTCTGTTCCCCGAGCAGCACGGAGGAGAGCAGCAGCAGGAGCACGAGCCCGGATACGAAGATGCCCTGCGCGGCGGCGATGGGCAGCGTCCGGTAGACGGCGAGCTGCGCGCCGAACCCGGCGGCGAGCGCGAGCGATCCGCCGATCCACAGAGGGCTCGAGATGACCTGCCTGAGCAGCCGTGCCGGGCTGCGCACGCTGACGGACGGCATGGCGGTGAGGGCACGTTTCTCCAGGACGAACCCGGTGCTGTAGAGGACGTTCGCAAGGAGGGCGGCGGTCACACCCCACCACATGGCGTCACGCCTTTCGGGCGTGCAGCAGCAGGATCGACGAGGCGCTCGGCACGGCGCAGGCGAGCCGGTCCAAGGCGCGCAGTGGACGCGGTACGCCGTGGAAGGGCGCACCGGCTACACGCACCACCTCGAAGCCGGACGCGGCGACGAACTCCCTTAGCGCGCGGGCGGTGTAGAGCCGCAGGTGCCCGACGACCTCGCTCCCCGGGCGCCCGTGGATGCCGCGCAGGCTGACCTCCGAGAAGACGGGCTGCACCCCCGCGAGCAGGAGCCCGCGGTTGTACCAGGCGGCGAGGTTGGGCGTGGACAGCATGAGATGCCCTCCTGGCCTGAGTACTCTCCGCAGCTCGTCGAGCGCGCTGTCGGGATCGACGAGGTGCTCGATGACCTCGCTGAACAGGACGGCGTCGGCCGACCCGTCGGCGAACGGGAGCCCGCCGTCGGTGAGTTCACCGCGTACGACGTACGGCAGATGCGCGTGCGCCCGCTTGAGGGCGTCCTGCGACCAGTCGACGCCGATCAGGCGATGCCCCGCGAGGAGCGGGGCCGCGGTCGCCGCGGCGGTGCCGTCGCCGCAGCCGATGTCCAGGACGACGGCGGTACGCGCGGTGGCGGGGCCGATGGCGTCGGCGAGCATCCGGGCCTGGCGCAGGCTGCGGGCGTCGCCGGACGCGACGGGGACGGAGGGGTCCTCGTAGAAGTCCCGCAGGTCGCGGGGCGCGGTACTGGTGTTGGTGGTGGTGTTGGGGCTCGTACTCGTCGTCATGGTGTCGTCCCCTCCTCCGTGTGCTCCGTGTGCTCCGTGGCGTGGAGGTAGTGCTCGAAGAGGTCGCGCAGGTGGGCCCCGTCGCCGCTGCTGAGCAGGGTCTTCGACCAGCGCAGGGCGACGTGCAGACGGCCCGCGGTGGACGCCGTGGTCACGGTCAGCCCGCGGGGCAGGCGTGCGGGCGCGGAGAACCAGACGGCGTGCGCGCGTCCGGCGTCGCCGAAGTCGAGGGAGTACGGAACGCGCCCGATGTTGCTGAGCAGCGTGGTGGAGGTCCAGGGCGCGGCCGCTCTGCGCAGGCCGCGCGTGACGGCTGCTCTGAGGGTTACGGGCAGGACGGGCGAGGTCAGGAGGGCTGCTCCGCGGCCGAGTTGGGGCCGGGGGAGCGCCTTGAGGGCCCGGGTGCGGTCGGCTGTGCGCCGCAGCAGTGCCCCGATGTCCTGCGGGCCCCAGTCCTCGGAGGTCAACTCGGCTGCGGTGAACGGTACTTCGACGAGCCGGGTACCGTTCCCGATGGGCATGTCCATACTGCGGGGCCGGTCGTCGACGGGCATGGTGATCCGGAACGGCCTGGGTCGCGCCCCGTGCTCCCGGTTCCAGTGCGCGATCATCAGCGCGGTCGCCACCATGAGCTGATCGTTCACGGTGAACGGCGCACCCTTGGGCCGCCGCGGCACGGGCAACTCGACGACGAGCATGCCGTTGCCGGGAGAGGGCTCGGGGGTGCCACGGGAGACTCGGGCGGGGGGCGCCCAGCCGGAGCCCGCGTCCCCGACCGCCTCCGCGCTGTCGGGCACGGCGGCGGAGGGGGCCGCGCGCAGGGGAGGAGCGGCGGGGGAGTTGTCCTGCCCGCCGTACAACTCGGCGGCGGTGGCGAGAACACGGAGGCAGGCGGGGCCGTCGAGGGCGGTGTGATTGATGGTGAGAAAGAGGACGCTGCCTTTGCTGGCGGGGTGCCTTGGACTGCTGGGGGCGGTGCCCGTGCCGGGGGCGTTGGCGTCGCCCGGGGTGAGCGGGGTGTCTCCGAGGTTCTCGGGGCCGGAGAGGGTGGCGTCCCCACCGGTGCTTGCGGCATGAGCCGCGCCGCCGAGCTCGGGGGCACCAGTCTCACCGTCCACGGCAGCCGCGCCGTTGGAGCCGACGCCTTCGCCCGCACCGGTGTCCGCCCGGCCGTTCTCCGGGGCGAGCGCGCCGCCCGATGTGGCCGCGTCACCCGAACCGCCACCCCCGCCGGAGGCCACCGTGTCGCCGTCGCCGTCCGAGGCGATCACCTCAAGGCGGATCGGCGGCGACGCCGACAAGGGCGGGGCCTGGGAGAGGGAGCGGGTGCGCGCCTTCTTCAGGGCGTCCCGTTCCGGCGCGGGGAACGTCACCACCTCCACGTCAGGACCCGGCGTCAGTTCCCACTCGTAGCGGCGGCGGTACCAGGGCCCCCGCGCCTCCCGCATCAGGATGCGCGGGTGGCGGCGCAGGGCCTCGGTGAACGCGGCCTTCAGGCGGGCCGGGTCCGGTGTGCCGGGCAGGTGGACCTCGATGTGTACCGTCTCCGGCTCCTCCTCCTGGAGGCAGTGCCGGGAGACCTCGTCGACGACGGGGAACGGCACGCGCTCCGGGGGCCGTTCGGGTCCGTCCGCGTGACGTGCCGGGTGATCGAGTGCGGTCATCGGTCGGTGTCCTCCCCGGAGGCGGTCGGCGCCGTGGCTCCCGCGAGCCCGTCCGCCGCCCTTGGCCTGCGCCGCCTGAAGCGCGTGGTCCGCGTGGTCCGCGCGCCCGGCGGCGGAAGCTCCGCCTGTGCGGACGCGGGGCCCCTGGCGGAGATGGTCGAGCTGGCGGCCTGCGGCGCGCCACCGACATCCTGGCCGGTACTGGCGCTGCTGCCGTCGGGGCCCGCACCCGCACCCGGCCCGTTCTCCCCCCGCTTCCGGCGCGGCAACGGCTTCGTACCCGGGTCCTGGTCAGAACCCAGCGGTGGCGTGCCCCCGCTAGCCGGGTGAGGCGTCACCGGGGGAGCCGCGGGCGGAGGCTGCTGCGGAGGCGGCCCCCACGGAGCGGCCTCGCCCCCTTCACCACCGGTGTCCCCGGCGCTGGCCGAAGCCCCCGCAGTAGCCCCCCGCACACTCACAAGGGCCGCGAACAGCGCGATAAGAGCGAGGAGTTGAGCGGCCGGGCTGAACGCACCCGCGTCCGACGTGGTCGGCTCACCCGCCCCCACCGCCGCCACGATCCCCGCCCCGGCCATCGCCACGAAGGCGAGCGGGACGAGCAGCGCGTGACGGCGCCACGCGAGCAGGGCGAGCGCGGGCACAAGGAGCGCGAACCAGCCCGCGATCACCACGGCCACCAGCGTCAGCGCCACCGTGCCGAGGACAAGACCCGGCGCGGGCGGTGCCACGTCAGGCCCGTCAGGGTTCGGCTCGCGGCGCCGGATGAGGACCAGGGCGATCAGGGCGAGGATGCCGACGCCGCCGCCGATCAGGCCGATCTCGTAGATCCGCGAAGGCTCGTACGACAGCTTGACCGTGCCGCCCTCACCCTTCGGGATCAGGAAGCCCTGCTGCCAGCCGTCGAGGCGTACGGACGACAGCTCCTTGCCGTTCAGCGTGGCCTTCCAGCCGTCGTTGATGTTCTCGTACGTCGAGAGGTACGAGGACGAGCCCGCGCCCACCGACAGCTCGCGGCGGTCGCCGAGCCAGTCCTTGATGTTCAGGGAGCGCGACTCCTTGTCGATCTCACCCGGCGTCCCCTGCGTCAGCGAGACGTCCATGAGGGCGAGCGGGCCCGCGTCCCCGGCCTCGACGGTGTGCTCGCCGGAGCCGAGCGACACGGTCGTGTTCTCCGAGCCCCGCGAGCAGAGCGTCACCTCGATGGGCCGCCGCTCGACCAGATCCCGTACCGAACCCTTCGCGCTCGTCGCGTGCAGCTTGCCGTCGACGGCGAGCATCGGGCCCTCGCCGCAGGCGAGTTCGAAGGTCGCCGACGCTGGGGGCTGCTCGGTGCGGTACTTGTCCAGGGCCGGGACGTAGACCTCGGTGAGGCCGACCGGAAGCTCCAACTGGGCGTCCGCCACCGGGTTGTGGACCGTGAGGGGCGCGGTCTGCGTGACCGTGATGGTCAGCTCGTCCGTCGTGATCGGGTTGAACCGCGCGTTGCCGTTCTCGTCGACACCGGCGATCGCCGCGCCGTCCGGCGAGCTGATCTCGATCTTCTCGGGGCGCGTCGAGAGTCCGCCCGCCGCCGGCAGGACGATCTCGTCGATCTCCTGCTTGCCCTTCCACTTCAGGTTGATCACCGGGCTGTCACCGGCGATCCAGGCCGTCGTCAGATCGCCGTCCGTGAGATTGCGCGGCGAGAGACTGCCGCCGAGCTTCGACGTGGAGTTCGCGGTCGCGACGATCTGGTCCTTCTGCTTCGGCGCCACCTTGTAGAGCAGCTTGTCCAGTTCGGCACCCTGCACGGCGACCGCGCTGGCCTTCACCTGGTACTCGGCCTCGGCCGGAGTCGTGAAGCGGCGGTGGAGCCCCGACTCGGCGTTCACCGGCGACAGCGCGCTCGGGTCCGACGAACGGTGCATCGAGTACGTCGTCGCGTCGGCGCCCTCGGCGGGCACCCGGGCGGAGGCCCCGGTGTCCTGGGGCATCTGGAGCAGCTTCGTCACCCGAACGCCCGGAACGGTGATCTCCGAGAACCCGGCGCCCGTCAGGCCTTCGTGGCCGATGTGCGCGTCCAGGATGGTGACCTTCAGCCAACTCGACTCACCGGCGGGCGCCTTGATGCTCTGCCGCATGCCGTTGGGCTGCAGCGGGCTGGTGCGGCTGCCCTGCTCCGTCTCCACCCGCACCCGCGTGGCCGCGGCCCGCACGCCGTCCTGCGGCAGCGGCGTGACCTTGATCGAGGACGGAATCGACTCCTTGGAGCGGAACTCCGCCTTGATCCAGGCGCCCTTCGGCTTTCCGGGGCTGCCCTCGGCCCACGCCGTGTCCGGGTTGCCGTCGAAGGCGTTCACGGGGTCGTACTGCGGCAGATGGAAGAGCCAGTTGCCGTAGCTCGACGCCGTCACGGACTTCGCGCCGCGCAGCTCGGCCGTCGTCTGGTGCTCGATGCCCTTGGTGGGCAGGATCTGGTGCGGCTTCTTGCCCGCGTCCTGGAGGGCCCCGCTCGCGTTGCGTTCGCCAGGTGTGTACGTATAGGACGTGTTGGAGCTGACAAGGCCGAAGCGTGTGTCGGCGCGGCGCAGACCGTCACCGACCGCCTGCAGGCCGGGAGTTCCGACGCCCGGGTGATTGTCGCCCGTCAGGACGGAGGGGCGGTCCCGCATCGAGGGGTCGGCGGACAGCTGGAGCAGCGACTCGGGGCCGCCGCTCACCACGGCCGTGTTCGAGACCGGCTTGATCCCGGCCTGCCCTGGCCTCTCGCCGCCGGACCCCGGGGCGTAGATCTCCACCGCGCGCTGGCGCGGGTAGAGGCCCTCGACCTGGAGGGGCGTGTCGTTGGGGATGATGCCGCCGGTCTCCGTCGGACCGAAGCCGGTGACCCGCTTGTAGCCCGACTCCTCCAGGGTCCGCTTGACGGTCGCGGTCGGTACGTTCCCGATCTGGTCGGGGTCGAGGTCATTGCGTACGACGACGTAGTACATGCCCGCGCGCGACAAGTAGTCGTGCAGGCCCGGGACTTCACCGCCCGTCGCGAGCGCCTGCTCCACCGCGTCCATCGCGCGCCGGTTGCCGGGCGTGCCGAACGGCACATAGTCCCGCTGTGCCCAGCGGGAGTCGGCGAGCACGTCGAGGGGCTGGTCGATGGGCGAGCCCCAGGTGTAGATGCCGTGCGCGGTGGCAGGCACCACGAGCGCGCGCGAGTCGGGGGAGTACTTCTTCAGCCAGTCGGACGTCGTCTGCCAGTACGTCGGCAGCTTCTTGAACGAACCGGGCTGGAGGATCGAGCCGTTGAGGTAGGGGAAGGCGAGCCCCGGAAGGACGAGCACGGCGGCGATCAGCGGGGCGTAGCGCCGCCCGCGCACCGGCCGCGCCCCGCGCGACTGCGCGGCCACGCCCACGAGATGCATCAGGCCGAAGACCAGGGCGAGCGCGAGGCCCGTCTGGAACTTGTAGATGTTGCGGAAGGGGACGAGCCAGCCGTTCAGCCACGACTGCATGGTCTCGTGGAAGGGCGCGCCGAACGCGCCGCCGTACCCGGCGAGCGTGACGAGGACGACCGAGAGCACGGTCAGGACGAGCCAGCGCCGCTCGGGCATGTCGCGCCGCGCGAGCCCGGCCAGACCCAGAGCGGCGGCGAGCGCCGAGCAGACCACGACGATCACGGACGTCGCGACCGTCCACCCGGCGGGCAGCCATGCCTCGCCGAAGTGCAGATACGCGACCCAGTTGCCCGCGCCGCGCAGCGCTTCCGTGGCCGACATCGTGCCGGTGGTCGTGGCCGAAGTCTCCACGTACGGAAGGAAGTTCTCGCCGTAGATGCCCAGCATCAACAACGGCACCACCCACCAGGCGGTGGCGAGGATGACGCCGGGCACCCACCAGGTGATCAGCTTCCGTTTGCGCGGACCGTTCGGCCTCGACAGGAGATACAGGCCCACGGGAAGGAGGGACGCCAGCGTCGCCGCCGCGTTCACACCGCCCATGAAGGGGATGACAAGGGCGGACCGCAGAGCGGCCGACCGCGCGCTGATGCGGTCGTTCGTCAGCGGGAGCAGCACCCACGGCAGCAGGGCGCCGGGCAGGGCCGCCGCCGACGTCGACCCGACGACGATCGTGAACGTGGGCCACAGGGCGTACGCCACCGCGCCGAGCAGCCGGCTCGCGCCGTTGCCGATCCGCATCCTCTCGGCGAGCCGAAGCACACCCCAGAACGCGGTGGCCACGATCAGCGAGAGCCAGAGCCGCTCCGCGAGCCACACCGGGAGCTGGACGAGCTTGGCCAGGCCGTAGAACGGCAGCATCGGCCACGTGTAACCGACGTACTGGTCCTGGATCCCGCCGAACCCGCCCCGGTCGTGCCAGAGCTGGCCCAGGTCGGAGAGGAACTGCCAGGGGTCGACGGCCACACCCAGCTTGGTGTCGAACGTCATCCGCCCCGGCTTCACGGCCAGGAAGAGGACGAACACCACGGCCCAGAACCCGAGCAGCCAGCGCCACGAGCGTGGGCCTCCGCCGGGTTCGGGGGCGTCAGCCGTGGGCCGGACTGCCGCCGGGGGTGGGGCCTGGACCGTGGTCATGGACACCGCCTGAGGATGAGGAGGAGATTCCAGGTGGCGAACTCGCGTACACCCGGCACTTTGGTGATGCCACCGGCCAGGAACGGCCAGTAGCGGGACCGTGCGGACACGACGGACACGTCGTCCCTCGCCCGCACCTGGCGCAGGGTCGGTCCGACGTGGTGGGCGAAGAGGTTCTCGCCGAGCGTGTGTTTGGCTGTTTTGCCGGTACGCCGTTCATAGCGGGCCCGCGCGCGGGCGCCGCCCAAGTAGTGCCAGGGCGCCCACTCGTGGCCGCCCCACGGCGAGTACCAGTTGGTGAAGGAGACGTAGATCAGGCCGCCGGGCCTTGTCACCCGCACCATCTCGCTGAGGAACGTCTGCGGATCGTCCACGTGCTCGAGGACGTTGGAGGAGAAGGTGACGTCGGCGACGCCGTCCGCCAGGGGGAGCAGGTAGCCGTCGGCGACGACCGCGCCCTGCGGAGGCTTGGCGCCCAGCTCGGCCGGGTCCGGCTCGAAGAGGAAACTCTGCGCGCCGCGCCGCCGGAACTCCTCGGTGAAATAACCGCCGCCGCCGCCGACATCGACGACGACGCGGTCCCTGACCGGTCCATAGGCCTCGACCTGGTCGGCGGCGTCACGGGCGAGCAGGGTGTAACACCGCTCGGGCTCTTGCTGCTCGCGCAGGAAGGCCCGGAAGAGGGTGAAGGAACGGCGCAGGGACGGGTCCTTCACACGGACCCCTGGTGCGCGGTCTGTGGTGCGGCCTGACGCGTGGCCTGATGCGTGGCGACCGCCTCGGCGGCCACCGCCTGGAACTCGCGCACGGAGTTGGCCCACCGGAAGCTGGTGGCCCGCTCACCGGCGGCCTTGCCGAAGGCCCTGCGCCGCTCGGCGCTCAGCGCCAGCGTGCACCAGGCGGCGGCGAAGGAACTCTCGCCCCGGGCGAGCAGCCCCGTCACACCGTCCTCGATGGAGTCACGTACGCCCGGTACGTCGAACCCGATGGCCGGCGTCGAACGGGTCGCCGCCTCGGTGATCACCAGGCCCCAGCCTTCCACGGCGGACGGGTGGAGCAGCATCCACGCCTCGCAGAGCAGCCGGTGCTTCTCCGCCTCGGAGACATGCCCCTTGAACTCCACGCCGGGCCCTGCGATCTGCTGGAGCCGCGCGAGCTCGGGCCCGTCGCCCACGATCACCAGACGTCCACCGGTGACGGGCCTGACGCGCTCCCAGAGCCGAAGCAGCAGATCGATGCGCTTGTACTCGACGAGCCGTCCCATCGCCAGGAACAGCGGCTCGTCCGAGCGGGGGTGGAGCGGGCCGGGCTCCTCGACCCCGTTGTGGACTATGCGTATGCGCTCACGCTCGACGCCTATCGCACGCAGGGCGTCGGACGTCGACGGCGAGACGGCCACCAGGAGATTGCCGCGCTGGGCGCCCGAGAGTGACCAGTGCTCGAGTCTTCGGCCCAGCCGGGCCGCGGGGGCGAGCGCACCTTGGAAGCGCATCCCCCACAGATCGGTGTGGACGTGGTTGACCAGGCACAATGTGGGCCCGCTGTGCCACAGCGGCGCCAGGTACGGCATGCCGTTGCAGACCTCGACGAGCAGATCACAGTCGCCGACCTGCCGGGTGAAGGCGGACCGCGAGCGCAGATAGTGCCCGAGGTCACCGCCCGCCGACACGACGCGGTAGTCACGGAACGCGGCCGGGCCCCCGCACAGCAGGGTGACCTGATGGCCGAGCTTGCTCAGCCCGTCGGCAAGACGGTCGACGAGCAGTTCGGAGCCGCCCGCCGCCGGGTTGGCGAGATCGCGGCGGGCGAGAAAAACGATCCGGCGCGGCTGCGGAGGAAGTGCCGGAAGCCGTTGCGCGACCCGGGGGGTGGCGGCGCGCAGCGGAGAAGGCACGTGCTGGGGCATGCGTGCTCCAACTCGTCAGGGTGCGGAACCGTGAGGGCGCTATGGGGGGTTGCAGGTTGCACCGTTCGGGGGTCGCTTGCGGAGGCGCTGTGCTCGGACTGTGCCAGGGCGGTGCGGGGGCGGTGCGGGGACTGTGCTGGGGTGGGGTCGTTAGTTTTCGCCGCCGTGTTCGACGCGGCTACTCACCGAAGTGACAATTTCTCGGCTTTCAACAGCTGACGTCTCATCACATCGTGCTCGGCTGCAGGGTGGTTGGGGACGTATCGCCATTCGGACGGTCCGGCTCCGCCGCTGAACCCGGCCCGTCCGGCCCTTGCGCCCCACTGTCGGACCGTCGTCCCCGTACGACGAGAACGCCTCCCACGATCACAAGGAGCCCACCCAGCGCACCCGTCCCGACGGGCAGCGTCTCGCCCACGAGCTCGAGCCGGCTGCTGTCGTCATCGGCGAGCTTGACCTGCGCCTTCTGCGTCTTGGGTGTGAACGCGATGCGCTCGCTGTCGAGCAGCACCGTCGCGTCCTTGTCCGATCCTGGCGCGCGCAGCGTCTTGCGGGGGCCGATCGCCGCGTAGATGATCCGGCCCGTGCGCTTGTCGGCGACCAGCTCGACGCCGTGGTTGGCGTACCACTCCTCGGCGAGCACATTGCTCTGCTTGGGCCGGCCCACCAGGCGGCCCGGCACAAGGCGGGTTCCGGTCTTCGCGGGCTTCACCTTCGCGGTGAAGCGGTAGCCCTCGTAGCCCTGGATCTTCTTCGTGCCCCTGAAGGTCAGCGGGACGGTCGCGCCGAGGGTGTTGTCCCACCAGGTGTATGAGCGTTTCTGCACGTCGAAGGGGAACTTGAGGTACGCCTCACCCTCGAAGTAGGGCTTCTCGTCGCAGCAGTGCACCGGCCGATTCGTCTTGCGGTCGGTGACCCAGCGCTCCGTCGTCCACTGGAGCGAATCGTGCGGATCCGCGGCCGGAAGCGAGCTGTCCGGATCGACCGACGTGGACACGTCCCAGACCGCGTGGTCGTCGTTGCTGTCGTCCACGTCGCCGCGCACCTGACGCGTGATCGTGAGGTTCTTGTCGTGCACCGTCTTGATCTTCTCGGTGTCGAAATAGCTGCCTTTGCCCTTGAAGACCGTCGTGATGTCGACGTCGACGGGCGTGCGTTTCGCGCGTGGCTCGACGTACCACGCGAGCATCGGGGCCAGGACGAGCAGAAAGACGCCGAGTCCGAGGAGGATCAGCGAGAGGGGCGAGGCTGTGCGGCGCATCCGGCACTCCTGGGGGCGGGTGAGAAGTGTTACCGAGCCGTATGGGGCCGGAACGCTAGGCGGACCCTTGACGAAGTGTCAATGCGTTGATGAGACTGGGCACTTGCCGGGCGGGGCCGGTTAGGGGCTGTACGAACGACATCCGTGCGACCTGTGCGGCCTGGGTGGGGACGACCTCCAGCAGAGAGGCTGACCCTGACATGCACCGACTGCTCGCCGCCGGTCTGACCGCCGCAGCCGCCGCTGTTCTCGCCGTGGCCGCCGCGTTCGGCATCGTCGCCGCCCTGAACGCGACGCCGGAACAGCCCAATACGCCCCTTGTGCACTTCGAGGCTCCCCCACAGGGGCAGTGAGTGACCGTGCCCGTGACCGAGAGCCAGGGGCTTTCCACCCGCTCGGCCTGGCGCGACGTACCGCCCGTGCTGGTACGGCAGTTCGCCGAGCTCGCCCTGGACGAAGTGCCCGCTCTGGCCCAGGACATACTGCGGGAGATCCGCGCCGAGTACCCCGGCCTGCCCGTCGTCCTCGACGAATCGGGCGAGCCCATGGCGCTCATCGGCATCCGCCGTGCCCTTGAGGGGTTCGTCCAGCAAATCGCGTCCGCCGAAGGGCGGCCGTGCTACCCCCTTGAGGTCTTCCAGGAGTTCGGCAGGGGCGAGGGCCTGCACGGCCGCAGCCTCGACTCGCTCCAGGCGATCTACCGTCTCGGCGTACGGCTCGCCTGGCGCCGTCTGGCCGAGATCGGCCAGCAGATCGAGATCCCGCCACCGGCCATGTACGAACTCGCCGAGTCGGGCTTCGAGTACCTGGACGGTCTGGTCGACCAGTCCGTACGCGGATACGCCGAGGCCGCTGCCCGGCAGGCGGGTGAACGTCTGCGGCTGCAAAGGAAGTTGATGGAGCTGCTGCTCGCCGAGCGGCGCGGTGACTCCGGGTCGGGGACGTCGGCCGACTCCGACTCCGGTTCCGGAGCCGGAGCCGGCTCGCACTCCGCGTCGAGGCGGCCAGGCGCCCGCAGCGCGCTCGACGAACGGGCCGCCCGCGTCGGCTGGCAGCTGCCCGAGCGGGTCGCCGTGGGCGTACTCCTGCGCCCGGCGAGGGAGGCAGTGGCGCCCGCTGTGGGACAGGGCGTCCTGCTCGACATGGAGACCGAACAGCCCCGCATGGTCGTCCCCGACCCGGAAGCGGCGGGCCGCCCCGAACTGCTCCGGCGCACCATGGCGGGGTGGTCCGGCGCGATCGGCCCGCCCGTGCCGCTCGCCGACGCCGCGAAGTCACTGCGCTGGGCGGAGGCCGCGGTCCGCCTGATGGAACGCGGCCTCCTGCCGTCCGGCGAGGTCCTGCACTGCACCGAGCACACCGAGGCCCTGGTCCTGCTCCAACCCGAGGAACTCATCGAGGACTTGGCCCGCCGCTGCCTCGCCCCGCTCGCCCACTGCGGCCCCGCGCACGGCCGCCGGCTCGCCGAGACGCTGCTCGCCTGGCTGGAGACACGGGGCGGCGCACCGGAGGTCGCGGCCCGCCTCGGGGTGCATCCGCAGACGGTGCGCTACCGCCTGCGGCAGATCAGGGAACTGTGGGGCGACGAGGTCGACGACCCGGACCGCCGCTTCGAGCTGGAACTTGTCCTCAGGGCGCGGCGGTTGCGAGGAGAGCTAGGGCGGGCGGTCTGAGGTGAGCAGGATGAGGTGGGCCGGGCGGGGGGTGCGGGTAGCCTGCCGCAATGGACATAGCGGTACGCGCGCAGGCAGCACTCGGCGAGGGCCCCACCTGGGACCACACCGCCCGGCGGCTGATCTGGGTCGACATCCTGAGCTCACGCGTCCACACGTACGACCCGTCGACCGGGCACCGCTCGGTCATGGTCACCGAGCAGCACGTCGGCGCCGCGAAGCCGCGCGCGGGCGGCGGCCTGGTGGTCAACCTCCGGGACGGCGTGGGCCTCTACGACTCCATGGCCGACGGCGGCGCGTTCCGCTGGCTGCACCGCGAGGTCGTACCGGGCCGCCGCGGCAACGACGCGGCGGTCGCCCCCGACGGCGCGCTCTGGGCGGGCACGATGCGCTACGACGAGGGGGCGGGCGCCGGCAACCTGATCCGGCTGACCGGCGACGGCACGGCGACCGAGGTCCTCTCCCGCATCTCCGTCAGCAACGGCATCGGCTGGAGCCCGGACGGCAGGCTCATGTACTACATCGACACCCCGACGCGCCGCATCGACGTGGTGGAATTGCGCGACGACCAACTCCCGCGCTCCAGGCACCCTTTCGTCACCGTCGAAGCCGACGCCGGATACCCCGACGGCCTCACCGTCGACGCCGACGGCTGTGTCTGGGTCGCCCTGTGGGACGGCGCCGCCGTCCGCCGCTACACCCCGTCCGGCGAGCTTGACCGGGTGATCGAACTTCCGGTGGCCCGCCCGACCGCGTGCGCGTTCGGCGGCGCGGGGCTGCGCGACCTGTACATCACATCCGCCAGTACGGGACTTGCGGCGCCGCACCCCTTGTCCGGGTCCGTGCTCGTGGTGCCGGACGCCGGGCAGGGCGTGGAACAGGCGGCGTTCGCGGGTTAGGTCCGCGGGTTGACTGCGAGGGTTGGCTGCGTTGGCTTCGCCGGTCAGGGGCCCATATCGGGCGCGGGAGAGGCGGTTTGCCCCATAGGGGAAGTCGATACCGCTGGAACATTCGATTCCGCACACAACCTTCACGGCAGCGGCTTCCTCTGTTACCCGCGCCTCACTTAGCCTCCATGCCTCATGGACTATTGCCACCCGTGCCACAGGCACCTCAACGGCGCCCTGGCCTGCCCGGGGTGCGGAACCCCGGCCGAAGCCTGCCGTGAGTACGCGGAGGCGGTCGCCGCGCAGGACGAGCCGGACGGTTCCGAGCGCGCGTACGACGACGACGCGCCGCGCGGCAGGGGCCGCCGCAGGGAGCGCGGACGCAGGGCGCACCGGCGCAGACGCCGCAAGGTTCTGTTGATCACCGCAGGGCTCGCGCTCGCGGCCGGTGGCCTGAGCCTGGCCGAGCTCGGCATAGAGGGACCTTCGGACGAACCGACGGCGGCGTCATCGCCGGACGGGGGAGCGGGCGGGTCCGCGTCAGGGACGCCGGGGGACCCTGAAAGCGGCGCTGCGACGGGCGCCGAGTCCACCGCGGCCGCGCCTTCGGCGTCGGAGTCGGCGTCGGCGTCCGCGAAGGACAAGAAGTCCAAGGAGTCCAAGGAGGCGAAGGAGTCCAAGGACGCCGGGAAGTCGGAGGAGGCCGGGAAGGACCCTGATTCCGCCGCTCCGGGCACGACGTCCGCGCCCGGCACCCCGGACTCGCCGGATGCTCCGGACAACCCCGGAACCACGCGTCCCACGCCCCCGCCGACCACACAGCAGCCGGATCCGACGCCCGAGCCCGAGCCCTCGGAGACGTGCGACCGCTTCCTGTGGTGGTGCAGGTAGCGGTTGGTGGTGCACGTAGCGGTCGACCGCTACGAGGCGATATACGAGGCGATAAAGGGTCAGCCCGCGTCCTCGCCGACCATCCTCCGCAGCAGCCCGCGCAGCGAGAGCCGCTCCTCGCGGGAGAGCTCTGCCAGGGGCTCCCGCGCGAAGTCCAGCGAATCGCGCAGGCTGCGGGCGACCGTCAGGCCCTCCTCCGTCGGCGCCGCAAGCTTCACCCGGCGGTCGGCCGGGTCGGGCCGCCGCTCGACGAGTCCGCGCGCCTCGAGCCGGTCGATGATCCCCGTGATGTTCGACGGCTCACACTTCAGCTTCTTGGCTATGCGACGCATGGGCAGGGGCTCGAGGGACAGCAGTCCGAGAACGCGCGCCTGCGCCCCGGTGAGGGCGTGCTTGCCCGCCGCGGCGTCGTACTCCTCGTAGTAGCGCGCGACGACCGTGCCGATGAGCTCGACGACTTCGAGCGTCAGGGGGTCGGTGCGCGGGGTGCGGGAGCTGGTGGTGGCCATGTACTCCAGGCTACCCCGATACTTGACATCATGAAATATGTAGGAGCATGGTTGTTTCACAACCTGAAGCATTTCCATCACCGCAGTCTGCTGGAAACGGCAGCCTGAGCAGCAGCAGGAGGACGCCCGCATGTCCGTCACCCCCGAGGCCCCCGGGTCCGAGCTCCCCGCCGTCAGCCGCGAATGGCACCTCGTGCGCCGCCCGCACGGCTGGCCGGTCCCGGAGGACTTCGCCCTGCGCGAGGCCCCTGTCTCCGCCCCGGCCGACGGTCAGATCCTGGTCCGCAACCTGCACTTCTCCGTGGACCCGTACATGCGCGGCCGGATGAACGACGTGAAGTCGTACACCCCGCCGTTCCAGCTCGACCAGCCCATGCAGGGCGGTGCGGTAGGCGAGATCATCGCGTCGAACGCCGAGGGCTTCGCGGTGGGCGACAACGTCCTGCACTTCGCGGGCTGGCGCGAGTACGCGACCGTCCCGGCCAAGAACGCCGTCAAGGTGGACGCGCAGGCCGCGCCGCTGTCGGCGTACCTCGGCGTGCTCGGCATGCCGGGCCTGACCGCGTACGCGGGACTCTTCGAGGTCGCCTCCTTCAAGGAGGGCGACGCGGTGTTCGTCTCCGGCGCCGCGGGTGCCGTCGGCTCGCAGGTCGGCCAGATGGCCAAGCTCAAGGGCGCGTCGCGCGTCATCGGCTCGGCGGGCTCGGACGAGAAGGTGAAGAAGCTCGTGGAGGAGTACGGCTTCGACGCCGCGTTCAACTACAAGGACCCGCGTCCGGTCGTGGAGCAGCTGAAGGAGGCGGCCCCCGACGGCATCGACGTCTACTTCGACAACGTCGGCGGCGAGCACCTCGAAGCGGCCATCAGCCGCCTGAACGTGCATGGCCGCGCCACCATCTGCGGCATGATCGCGGCCTACAACGACACCGAGCCGACGCCGGGCCCGCGCAACATGGCCATGATCATCGGCAAGCGCCTGCGTCTGCAGGGCGTGCTCGTCGGGGACCACGAGGCGCTGCAGCCGCAGTTCGTGTCCGAGGTCGGCGCGTGGATCCGCTCCGGCGAGCTCAAGTACGACGAGACCTTCGTCGAGGGTGTCGAGAACGGCGTGGAGGCGTTCCTCGGCATGCTGCGCGGCGAGAACACCGGCAAGATGGTCGTTTCCCTGGCCTGAGTCGCGGGCACGCGAGGTGCATCGCCGGAACTCATTTTCCGGCATCCGATAAAGTGATTCCACATTGTCGCGACTGTGGGCGCGCATCGCGGAACATCTCAGGAGGAACCGGCACTTATGTCCATCCAGCAGATCGACGTCAAGTACACCGCCGTCGCCACCGCCGAGAACGGCCGTGACGGCCGCGTCGCCACCGATGACGGCAAGCTCGACGTCGTCGTCAACCCGCCGAAGGAGATGGGCGGAAGCGGCGCGGGCACCAACCCCGAGCAGCTCTTCGCGGCGGGCTACAGCGCCTGCTTCCAGGGTGCGCTCGGCGTGGTCGCCCGCAAGGAGAACGCCGACATCTCCGGCTCGACCGTGACCGCCAAGGTCGGCATCGGTTCGACCGAGGCCGGCGGCTTCGGCCTGGAGGTCGCGATCATCGCCTCCATCCCGAACGTGGACACGGCCACCGCGCAGTCCCTGATCGAGAAGGCGCACCAGGTGTGCCCGTACTCGAACGCCACGCGCGGCAACATCAAGGTGGAGCTCGCGGTCGCCTGATCATCGCGTTCCGTACGTCTCGCGTACGCGGCGGAGGGCCGCACCCCGGAGAAGGGGTGCGGCCCTCCGTCATGTCGCTCGGCCGGTCAGCCGCTGAGGGCGGCCGTGTGGATCGCCCGCACGAGACGCTCGTTCTCCGCGGCCGGGCCGCCCGGGAAGGCGAACCGGCGCCGCGTGTACCCGTAGGTGAGCCCGCTGTACGGATCGGCGAACGCCTGCGAACCGCCCGCACCGCTGTGCCCGATGGCCCCCGCGCCGAGGAACGGGTACTTGAACTCGGAGGTGCTCTGGAACCCGAGCCCGAACGACCTGTGGGCGCGCACCACCAGGTCGTGTCCGGTGGAGTGGATCTGCCCGAAAGCGGCCACGGTGTCCGCCTTCAGGAGGGGCTCCCGGCCGTCGATCCCGGTGACCGCCGCCGCGTACATCCCGGCGAGACCGCGCGCGGAGGCGACACCGCCGGCTGACGCGTTCCCCTTGGCCCGCACCAGGCGGGAGTTGGGGAACGCCTCCAGGTCGGTGGGGTGTGCGCCGTTGCGGTTGAAGGCGATGGACGGCAGGCTGCCCGGCTGCGGCGGCTGGGCGTCGATGACGGCCTGCTCGGCGGGGGAGGGGGCCATCGGAAGGACGGACCGGAACCGGGGCTCCAGTGCTTCCGGGAGCCCGAGGTGGAAGTCGAGCCCGTGCGGGGCGCGGACACGCTCCTCGTACACCTCTTGCAGCGTCTGCCCGGTGGCCCGGAAGACGACCTCGCCGGTCAGCGCGCCGATGGAGAGCGCGTGGTAGCCGAAGGCGGTTCCCGGGCGCCAGAAGGGGCGCTGCGACGCGAGGCGCGCGGCGATGGCGCGGTCGTCGGCGATCTCCTCCGGAGTGAACCCGGTGTCGGCGCCGACGATGCCCACGCGGTGCGCGAGAAGCTCCCGAAGGGTGACGTCTCCCTTGCCCTCTGCGGCGAACTCCGGCCAGTAGTAGGCCACATGGCGGTCAACCTCCAGGGTGCCGTCCTGGACGAGCAGGGCCACGACGAGGTGGGCCGCGCCCTTCGTGGACGAGTAGACGCCGAACAGCGTCCCGGGCCCGGTGTCCGGCCCCACCCACAGGTCGACGACCTGCTTTCCCTTCACGTACGCGGAGAGCTGCGCGGCATGATCGGGCTTCTCCGCGGCCAACACGGCGGTGAACTCATCCCGAACGGCTTCGTATCCGGCTGCGGTGGTGCCTTGCACTTTGATTTCACGGGTCATGTGGTTTCGGTGCCTCCCTGTCGGCTGCGACTGCGTGAGAACCCAGGAAGATTCCCCAACCCCGCCCCTTCCCGAAAACCGTGCCTGCGCCCCGGACCTACCTGGGGCTCCGCCCCAGACCCCGTACAAGATGTCCTC